>JAFYUG010000007.1 GCA_017558545.1 Oscillospiraceae bacterium
AGCTGTCACGCGACTGCGTGACTGAGTGGGGGACGCATTGCTTAAACTTGGTGGTAGCCATCCCCCTCTCCGCCTCGTTTCACTCGGCACCTCTCCCCAGAGGTGAGAGGCCTTAAAAGTGCGCCAATAATCAAAAAAAGGACTTTCGCATTCTGCGAAAGTCCTTTTTGCGTTATTAAATCAAATCTTGCTGCCCTTGGGGATAACAAGGGGCAGGCGGCGGTTGCCCTTGAGGGTGGTATAGGGGCTGATCTTGACATTCTTATCGGAGATAACGCAGCCAAGATTTACATTTTCGCCAATGACGGTGTCATGGAGGACAATGCAGTTTTTCAGCACGCTGCCCGCGCCGATTTTGGCGCCGCAGAAAATGACGGAGTTCTCCACCTGACCTTCGATGATGCAGCCATCGGCAACGAGGGAATTAGTGACCTTGCTGCCTGCGGCATAATAGGTGGAAACATCGCTGCGCTCGCGGGTGGCAACGGGGCGGTCTGCGGGGAATACCTGAGCGCGAAGCTCGGGATCCAGCATATCCATATTGGCCTGATAATAATCGTCCACGCAGGTGATATGGCGGGCATAGCCGTCATGGATAACGGTGCCAACCTTCCAGCCTTCGCCAAGGAAATGCTGCAGAGCATCCTTATGGAAGTGGAGACGGCCGCCTTCGGCGCACCATTCAATCATTTCAAGGAGCTTTTTGCGGGCGATAACATAGGTTTCCAGCATGGCATAGCCTCTATCGCCGGTGGTCTGACGGGAGAGAAGGGCGGTGACGATGCCGTTTTCGTCCACCTCAACGCGATGGTGGATATAGTTGGTGATATAGGGGGATACAACGCAGGTAATATCGCAATCGCTTGCAATATGCTTCTCGACGATGGGCTCCATGTCGATATTGGCGCAGAGGTCGCCGCGGGTTACGAGGATATAATCGGCCTTAACAAGGTCTGCAAGATAGCTGCGGATGGCGGCAAGAGCCTCCATAGTGCCTTCGTAGCTGCCCTTGTGGCTATCGGGCAGGCCGTAGGGGGGCAGCATATTCATGCCGCCGACATTGCGGGCCATATCCCAGGTTTTGCCTGCGCCCAGATGGTCCATGAGGGACTGGTAATCCTTCTGCATGATTACGCCAACATCATGGATGCCGGCATGCTGAAAGCAGCTGAGAGCGATGTCGATAAGTCTGTATCTTCCGCAGAAGGGCAGAGATGCGCCGGTACGCAGAGCGCCCAGCTCTCTCAGCTCGGGGAAGGAATGATAGGCGTATACTATTCCATGAACGTTATTCATTTGCTCGCCTCCATGCTGTCATAAATCATGGCACCGGCTTCAACAGCGCAATCCTTGCCTATGGTGATGTCGGGGCCAACGGTGGTGATACCCCAACCGGCCTTGCCGCTGGGCTTCTCGCCTATCATAGCGCCGGCTTCGATAATGGTATTCTCGCCGATGATGGCATATTCAATATCGGCACCCTCGCCTATTTCAGCGCCCTGCATCAGGATGGAGTAGCGCACCTTTGCGCCCTTGGCAACCTTAACAGAGTTGGAGAGGATGGAGTTTTCAACTTCGCCGTCCACAACGCAGCCTTCGGTGACGATGGAGTGGGCAATGGATGCGCTCTCGCCGATATACTGGGGAACGGAGATGGGGCTGTGGGCACGGATGGGCCACTTCTTATCGTAGAGGTCGAACTCCTCGGGAGAGAGCATGTCCATATTGGCATCCCAATAGCTGCCGATGGTACCGACATCGCGCCAATAGCCATCGAAGTGGTAGGGATACATGCGCTCGCCTGCATTGAGCATATTGGGGATAATGTTCTTGCCGAAGTCATTATCGCTGCCGGGAGTGTTTTCGTCCTCGATAAGATACTGGCGCAGCTTATCCCAGGAGAAGATATATATACCCATGCTGGCCAGATCGCTATCGGGCTCCTTGGGCTTTTCGGTGAACTTGCAGATGCGGCCGGTTTCGTCCAAAGTCATGATGCCGAAGCGGCTTGCATCGCTCATGGGGACGCGGAGAACGGCAATGGTGCAGTCGGCCTTGTTCTCAATATGTACGCGGAGCATATCATCATAGTCCATCTTATAGATATGGTCACCGGAGAGGATAAGAACATACTCGGGCTCATACATATCAAGGAAGCCTATGTTCTGATAAATTGCGTTTGCGGTGCCTCTGAACCAGCTTCCCTGTTCGCCGGAGGTCTGGTAAGGGGGCAGGATGTAAACGCCGCCGCCATTACTGTCCAGATCCCATGCTGCGCCGTTTCCAACGTAGGCATTAAGCTGCAGGGGGCGATACTGGGTGAGAACACCAACTGTGTCTATTCCGGAGTTTGCGCAGTTGGAAAGGGGGAAGTCTATAATGCGGTATTTTCCGCCAAAGGGCATATTGGGCTTGGCCACATTTCTGGTGAGGGCATAGAGTCTGGAACCCTGACCGCCGGCCAGAAGCATGGCTACACACTTTTTCTTCATTGCCACATCTCCTTTCATATATAATAAATATATGACAATAATGAAAAAATAACAAGGGTGCTTTTCAAGTTTTTTGGTAAAATTGAGTAAAATTAATTGAAGCGGCTCTGAGCCTTTTCAACGCCCTCTTTTATGATGCACTCGGTGGCCTCCCATGCTCGCTGGGCGGCGGCATCGATATCCACGGCGTCCTGATTTTTGAAGCTGCCCAAGACCCAATCGGCCATGTCATAGTCGGGATGGGGAGGAGCGCCAACGCCCATTTTAACTCTGGGGAAGGCGTCGGAGCCAAGGCGGGCAATGATGCTCTTGAGGCCGTTATGGCCGCCGGCAGAGCCCTTGCCGCGGATGCGGAGCTTGCCAACGGGCAGGGAGACATCGTCGGAAATTACGATGACTCTCTCGGCAGGGACTTTATAGAAGCGGGCGGCCTCAATAAGGGCATCGCCGCTGAGGTTCATATAGGTCTGGGGCTTCATGAGCAGTACGCCCTCGCCGTTGACCTTTATGGTATCGGTGAGAGCCTTGAAGCGGGAGCGGTTAATTTTGGCGCCGGTGGCCTTTTCGCATTTATCGGCGGTCATAAAGCCCACATTATGGCGAGTGCCGGCGTATTTGCTTCCGGGGTTGCCCAAAAATACAACAATCCAGCTGACAGAGCCGGAGGATTTTTTCAGAATATTAAGCATTTTTTCTCTCCTGAGAATCAGAGTGGTGGTTTTTAGTCTGAAGCGGGGCGGGCGAACACAGGAACGCCCCTACAATTCGCGTTTTCGAAGAAAACATATCGCATTGCCAAGAATGGCAATATATCGCAGACGAAAGTCTATATCGCGTTGCCAAGAATGGCACATATTTGCCATTCTTGGCAACATATCGCCGCGCGTCAGCGCGCAATAAACCCCCGGCGGGG
>JAFYUG010000207.1 GCA_017558545.1 Oscillospiraceae bacterium
GATCCCAACGGCATCCCCAATAACCTCGTGCCCTATATCGCTCAGGTTGCAGTTGGCAAGCTTCAGAAGCTCCATGTTTACGGCGACGATTATCCCACCAAGGACGGCACCGGCGTTCGCGACTATATCCACGTTGTTGACCTTGCCAAGGGTCATGTTTCCGCTCTGAAGAAGCTGGAAACCGGCTGCGGTATGTTCATCTGCAACCTTGGCACCGGCAACGGCTACAGCGTTCTGGAAGTTCTCCGCGCCTATGAAAAGGCCTGCGGCAAGACCCTGCCCTATGTTATCGACCCCCGCCGTCCCGGCGACATCGCCGAGTGCTACGCCGAGCCCAGGAAGGCCTTCGAGGAAATGGGCTGGAAGGCTGAGCTGGGCATTGAAGAGATGTGCGCAAGCAGCTGGAAATGGCAGAGCATGAACCCCAATGGCTTCAAAGCTGAGTGATAAAGAAGAAGGAGAAAGAAAATGTCCAATAAACCTGTTCTCGTAGTTATGGCAGCCGGTATGGGCAGCCGTTATGGCGGTCTCAAGCAGATCGACCCCGTTGGCAACCACGGCCAGCTTATTATAGATTACTCCATTTTTGACGCCGTTCGCGCCGGTTTTGAAACCGTTGTTTTCGTTATCAAGCGCGAAATTGAAGATGCCTTCAAAGAGGCCATCGGCGAGCGCATGGAGAAAGTTTGCAATGTTAAGTATGCCTATCAGGAGCTTAATGACCTTCCCGAAGGTTATGCCGTTCCCGAAGGCCGCGTAAAGCCCTGGGGCACCGGCCACGCCATCCTTGCCGCACGCAAGGTTGTTGACGGCCCCTTCGCCGTTGTCAATGCCGACGACTACTATGGCCCCGAAGCTTTCAAGACCATTTATGATTACCTCGCCAACAACGAAGACAAGGAAGGCTGCTATGAGTTTTCCATGGTTGGCTACCTGCTGGGCAACACCGTCACCGAGCACGGCCATGTAGCCCGCGGCGTTTGCGTTGAGGACGAGAACAACTTCCTCGTTTCCGTAACCGAGCGTACCCACATCGAGAAGGACGGCGAAAATGCCCGCTTCACCGAGGACGGCGGCGAGACTTGGGAAGCTCTCCCCGGCGACACCATCGTTTCCATGAACCTCTGGGGTCTCAGCAAGTCCTTCATGGCCGAGGCCGAGGCTCGTTTCGGCGCATTCCTCGACAAGGCTCTCGTTGAAAATCCCCTGAAGGGTGAGTACTTCCTCCCCAGCGTTATCAGCGCTCTTATTGGCGAGGGCAAGGCTCGCGCCAAGGTTCTGCGCTCCGCCGATAAGTGGTACGGCGTCACCTATCAGGCCGATAAGCCCGTTGTTGTGGCCGCCATTGCTGAGAAAACCGCTGCGGGTGTATATCCCGACAAACTCTGGGAGGTATAATCAGTCATGCCCGATGTATCCAAAGTTCTTCTTGAAGAAGTAATGGGCGCCTTCGATTTCGGCGCTCCCGTTGTTGGTGCTGTCCGCTATGGCTGCGGCCACATTAACGACACCTTCTGCGTCCACACTCAGCCCGAGGATGATTACTGCGATTGCTTCATTCTCCAGCGCATGAGCTCCGCCGCTTTCAAGCATCCCGAGCAGCTGATGAGCAACATCATCGGTGTAACCGAATATCTGGCCAAAAAGATTGAGGCCGCAGGCGGCGACCGCAGCCGCGAGGCCATGGAAGTTATCCGCCCCCGCAGCGGCGCAGATTACTACACCGACTCCGAAGGCGGCGCATGGCGCGTATTCCCCTTCGTAAAGGATATCTATTGCTACCAGTCCGCTGAGACCCCCGAGCTTTTCGAGGCCTCCGCCCGCGCTTTCGGCAAGTTCCAGCGTATGCTGGACGGCTATCCCGCCGAGACCCTCTTCGAGACCATCCCCCATTTCCACGACACCGAGGACAGACTTCTCAAGCTGAAGAATGCCATCGCCGAGGATAAGATGGGTCGCGCAGCCTCCGTTCAGGCCGAAATCGCCTTTGCCATGGCTCGCGAGGCCGATTGCTCCGTTGCTCTGCAGGCTATGCGCGACGGCATTCTGCCCCTTCGCGTAACTCATAACGACACCAAGCTCAATAATGTCCTCATCGACAAGAAAACCGGCGAGGGCATGTGCGTTATCGACCTTGACACCACCATGCCCGGTCTTGCCATCAACGACTTCGGCGATAGTATCCGCTTCGGCGCTAACCACTCCGCCGAGGACGAGAAGGACCTCAGCAAGGTCAATTTCGATATCGAGCTTTTCGAGTGCTATACCCGCGGCTTCCTTGAGGGCGCTGCAGGCACCCTCACCAAGGCCGAGCTTGAATATCTGCCTTGGGGCGCTAAGCTCATGACCCTTGAGTGCGGTATGCGCTTCCTCACCGACTATCTTGAGGGCGATACCTATTTCCGCACCCACTACGCCGACCAGAACCTTGACCGCTGCCGCACCCAGTTCAAGCTGGTCAGCGACATGGAAGCTCAGTTTGAGGACATGGCCAAGGTTGTTGCCAAGTTTGCAAAGTAAAATACATATATAAATATAATCTCTGCCGAAGCATCGGCAGGGATTTTTTCATGCGGCGGCAGATTGCCGCCCCTACAAAGCGGGCTGAAAGAGGACGCCAGCCCCTACGATGGATGCGGATGATTAAAAATTTCGCATTTAAAGGCC
>JAFYUG010000208.1 GCA_017558545.1 Oscillospiraceae bacterium
ATCCCGAGGAGGAACTTGTATATATTGAATTCTATATAAACGAGGAATCCACTCTCGATTTCCGCAGCGGTCTCAACTATGCCCAGATAAGCGTGGATGATTATGCCGCAGGCAGTCTTGATACCGTCACCATAGGCGGCAGGGAACTGCTCTATTACGGCGACGAGGACTCCATAACCTATCTTGGTCGCGTGGAAAACGCCGGCGTTACCATCGAAATTGATGTTTATGGCGACCTCAGCAACGAGGACCTTGTGTCCTTGGTAAACTCCATAGAATTCACCATTCCCGATACCGGCAATGTTGAAGCTCCCTATGCCTGGGAAGGCGAGCCCTATGCCCTCCCCGATGCGGAGTATACTATCGGCGCATATACCCTCAAGAGCCATCAGCTGCCCATTGATGAGTGCATCACCACATGGGAAACCTTCAATCATAATGTGGCCGTAGTAGGCTCCACCGCCTATATCATCTCCAGCGGTGTTATCCGCCAGTATGACTTTGACGGCGAGAGCTTCACCTTTGTTGGAGAAGTTGATGCCGGTGAAGATTTTGAATATGTGGACGCCGCCAAGGATGGCAGCGTATGGTTCTCCAAGTTCATGCGTCCTCTGGTGAACTGGAAAGATGGCGCAGCCGCAGCTTCCTATGAAGCTCCCTATCAGGTGGCTATGCATCCCGGCGGAGCATGGGGCGTAAGCTGGTTTGCCAGCAACGAAGTCACCATGATAAATATTGCCGGCGGCGCAGCAAGCCAGCAGGAAGTAATCCTTGATGCCGTTAAAAACATTTCCAACGTTTCCGTTGACGCCAAGGGCAATATATTTGTCTGCGGCTCTGCAGCCGATGATAGCGGACACAAGGTGTTTGTCTATGATAAGGACTTCAATCTGAAAACCGTTTTGACCGATGAAGATGGCACCGGCATGGGCTCTGTAACCTTTGCCGCGGAAACTGCCAACGGCTATATTGTCATGGATGGCAATATGCGTGAGATCGTCCTCTATGACAAGGCCGGCACATGGATAGGCAGCTGTGACGATGGTGATCTCTTTGGCACAGATTATCCCTGGTTCTGCGATGCTCAGCTTATGGATGACGGCAGCGTCATCTGCGTCATGACTGATGAGCGTCCCGACGGCTCCTCCGACGAACTGATAGCCTTCCGCATCAGCGGATTCTAAAAGATAATTCAGGCACCTGAAAATGGAAAACTCCGTTCAAAATGAACGGAGTTTTTCCATTTTACCCCTTCGCCTTAAACAGCACCACGCCGCCTATCATAAGGGCTAAGCCTGCAAACTTCATCCAGCCGAAGGGCATTTTCTCGCTGCCCATGAGGCCAAAATAGTCTATTATGGCCGCCACAAGAAGCTGAGATATGAGTATCACGGATATGCTGACGGTGGGGGAGAGGTTTTTGATGCCCAGCATCACCGTAAGGGTGATAATAAGGCCGAATAACCCACCCAAAAGATAAAGCTTGGGAGCGGAGCCTATCTCCGCAAAAGAGCCGGTGCGGTAGAAAATAAGGGCCAATAAGCTAAGCATAGCCGCCGTGCATTGGACGAAGGCGTTAGACTCCATGAGGCCTATATGCTCACCCAGACGGGTGTTCATAACTCCCTGAATGCTCATGGCCATCCCCGCAATTATACTGAAAATTACTCCTATCATGTGTTTCCTCCTTGTTCCAAAGGCGAATTGCGCCGCAATCGTTAAGTTTTTTGAGGCTTATAGCCCCGATGGGGAAAATTATCATGCCCCATACCCCCATGGCCTTCCAGCCTGCATATATGGCCAGCAGCGTTGCTATGGGATGCAGACCCAGTTGGTCGCCCAGCAGCTTTGCCTGAATGCAGCTTCGCAAAATGGTCACCGCCGCATAGCTTATGGCGAGGCCAAGACCTCTCCCCGGATCTCCTGCCAATAGCTCCGCCGCCGACCATGGCAAAAGCACAGTTCCCGCCCCGAAAACCGGGAGGGCGTCTATCACCGCAACAGCCAAAGCCAGCACAAGGGGGGAGCCTATGCCAAGGAGTATGAAGGCCAGAAAAATTTCCACAAAGGCAATGGCGCTCATAATTATCTGAGCCTTGATATACTTTCCAAGGCTTTGGGCAAGGCTATGCTTTGTGTTGATGGCTTTCTGCCTGAGCCTTGGGGGCAGCCTTCGCTGCAAAAAGCCTGCAATTTGTGGGTAGGCGGCGGAGATGAAGTAAAGCCCCATAAGCCATGTTACGCAAAAAAGCAGCCATGTGGGAAGCTTTCCCAAAATTTCAGTTAAAAATTCAACGGCGCGGCTGGAAACCTTGGCAGGCAGAGTTCGCAAATATTCCCTCAGCCCTTCGGCGGCGGTGGAGAGCACCTGCGTTACGCTTGGTGGCAGAGGTCTTGAAAAATTGGATAGTCTGTTTTGCCAGCGCTCCAAAAGGGAGGAAACCGCCGAAGCTATCTCCGGCAGGCGAGTGCCAAGATGCTGCAGCTCTATGCTAAGGCGGTGGCATAGAAGCCAAAATATAAGCCCCAGCAGGGCTAAAAATACCCCAAGGCACAGCCCCGATGCGGCGGGGCGGGGGATGCGGCGGGCGCACAGCGCCTTCACAGGCCTTTCCAGCGCCATGGCCGAGATAAGGGCGAGAAGCATGGGGGCAATCAGAGGCAGCAGCAAGCGGCAAAAAAGGTATATGGCCAAGCCCCCGCCAAGGAAGGGAAGGGCTTTACTTATAAGCGAAAGTGGTTTATTATTTATTTCGTTCCCTCCCGTTCAAAATGCTCTTGCGCAATGGGTAAAAGTGTGGTAATATTACCACACAAAGACAAATGACTTTCGTAGGGGGACATTCCTATGTCAAGACAGAGATCCAAACTCTATATTGTGGAGGGAAGCATGCTTCCCGAGGTTTTCATCAAGGTCTGCGAGGCCAAGGAATATCTGGAAACCGGTGCTGCGGACACCGTTGCCGAGGCCGTTGTGAAGGCCGGCATTAGCCGCAGCGCTTTTTATAAATATAAGGACGCCATCAGCCCCTTCAGGGATATTAAGCGCGATCAGGTGCTCACTCTCAGCATATTGATGCATGACCGTCCCGGCGCTCTTTCTGCCGTCCTTGCTATTTTTGCCGACAATAAAGTAAATATTCTCACAATCAACCAGTCTATTTCTGCAAACGGCGCCGCCATGGTAACTTTGAGCATCATGGCCGATGCCATGAGCATTTCTTTGGATGAGCTGCGCGCACAGGTGGAGGCTCTGCCCGCCGTTATGCGCCTTGAGCTACTTGCCGGCTAAGAAAGGAATAAGAAACATGAATAAAGTTGCTGTTTTGGGCTGCGGCGTTGTTGGTAAGGGCATCGTTGAAATCCTCACCGATAACGGAGCAGGCATCGCCAAAAATCTTGGCGAAGAAGTTGAACTGAAATATGTCCTTGAAAAGCGCGATTGCTCCGGTGAGAGCTTTGCCGAAAAGGTCATTGACGATATAAACATCATCCTCGCAGACGAGGAAGTTACCATAGTTTGTGAGTGCATAGGCGGCGTTGGCATTGCCTATGAGTTCATCAAAAAGTGCCTTATGGCCGGCAAGAGCGTTGTAACCTGCAATAAGCATCTTGTGGCTGAGCACGGCCTGGAGCTGCTGGCCATTGCCCGTGAAAAGGGCGTCAGCTTCGTTTTTGAGGCCAGCGTTGGCGGCGGCATTCCCATTATCCGTCCCCTCACCAACTGCCTTGCAGGAAACCGCGTGAAGGAAATTTTCGGCATTATAAACGGTACTACCAATTATATTCTCACCCAAATGTCCCAATGCGGCCAAAGCTTTGCCGAGGCTTTGGCGGACGCCCAGCGCCTTGGCTATGCTGAGGCCGACCCCACCGCCGATGTGGAGGGTATTGACGCCTGCCGCAAGATTTGCATTTTGGCTGATTTGAGCTTCGGCCATAATATTCCCCCTGCAAAGGTGAAAACTCAGGGCATCACCGCCGTTGAGGGTATAGACAGCGCCTTTGCCGCCTCTCTTGGCTATGCTATCAAGCTGCTGGGTCACACCATCTGCGACGATGATGGCATGGTCACCACCTTTGTTGCACCCCATTTTGTGCCTCAGAGCGCCCTTTTGGCCAATGTTAACGGAGTTATGAACGCCGTTGTTGTCCGCGGCGACAGTGTGGGCGAATGCCTCTTCTACGGCGCAGGTGCAGGCCGCTATCCCACCGCCAGCGCCATGGTGGGCGATATTATGGACTGCGTGCGCCATAGCGATGGCTGCCGCTATATAGACTGGGGTGAAGAGCGCGAGGATAAGCAGGCCGATAGCGATGCTCTTCCCAGCCGCTGGTATGTCCGTTTTGAAGGCTGCGGCCATGCGGCCATGGCCGAAAAGGATGGTCAAAAGGCTCTTATCACCGAATCCATGAGCGCCTATGCTCTTCGCGAGAGCTTCGGCGAGGACAAAATCCTCTCCGCTTTCCGCGTTTTGGATTGACAAGAGACCTCGGCTTTGAGTATTATGTGTTAGGGAAATTTATAGGAATAAACGAGACCCGATTTCCCCAAGGAGATCTTTAAAAATGCTTATAGTTCAGAAATTCGGCGGCTCATCCGTTGCGGATGCCGCAAAAATAGAGCGCGTTGCGGGTATCATTGCCGATACCTATAACGCCGGCAACGAGGTTGTTGTTGTCCTCTCCGCTCAGGGTGATACCACCGATGACCTCATCGATAAGGCTCATGAGATAAACGCCAACCCCTCCAAGCGCGAGCTGGATATGCTCCTCAGCGTTGGCGAGCAGATCAGCGTTGCCCTCATGGCTATGCAGCTGGAGAAAATGCGCATTCCTGCCGTCAGCCTTGCAGGCTGGCAGATTGGCATGAGCACCAACTCCACCTATGGCGGCGCTCGCATCAAGAAAATTTCCACGGAGCGCATGCGCCGTGAGCTGGATAAAAACCGCGTTGTGCTGGTTGCAGGTTTTCAGGGCGTCAATAAGTATGACGATGTGACCACCCTTGGCCGCGGCGGCAGCGATACCACCGCCGTTGCCATCGCCGCAACTTTGCATGCGGATAAGTGCCAGATTTATACGGACGTGGAAGGCGTTTACACCGCCGACCCCCGAAAAGTCCCCAATGCAAGAAAATTGGATGCCATCACCTATGACGAGATGCTGGAGCTGGCCTCTTTGGGCAGTCAGGTGCTCCATAACCGCTCCGTTGAGATGGCAAAGCGCTATAATGTTGATCTGGAGGTACTCTCCAGCTATGTGAGAAAACCCGGTACAAAAGTCAAGGAGGTCGTGAGAAAAGTGGAACAAATGATAATCAGCGGTATTGCCAAGGATACCAAGGTGGCTCGTGTCACCGTTGTGGGCGTCCCCGATGAGCCCGGTGTGGCCTTCAAGGTGTTCTCCGCTCTCAGCAAGGGCAAAATCAACGTAGATATCATTTTGCAGTCCGCAGGTCTCGGCGGCACCAACGATATTTCTTTCACCGTTGCTCTGGACGATGTTGCTCGCACCAGAGAAATTCTTGAAGAGCGCATGGATGCCATCGGCTTCGACCATGTGAATATAGACGAAAAGGTTGCCAAGGTCAGCATAGTTGGCGCAGGCATGATGAATAACTCCGGCGTTGCCGTGCGTATGTTCGAGGCTCTGCAGGGCAAGCGCATTAACATACAGATGATTTCCTCCAGCGAAATCAAGCTCAGCGTTGTCATCGCCGAGGATCAGGCCGACCAGGCCGTCACCGCTATCCACGACCAGTTCTTCCAGGATTGATGAATTGAATTATTGAAAAAAACACCGTCCAACTGCCGGTTGAGAGTTCCTCAACTGCCGGTTGGACGGATTTTTTCTCTATTACACGGATAATTGATAGCCAAAGGCTCCCTTCCCATGTATAATGAAGCCAGAAAAACACAGGAGGAAAACTTATGGAACAGACAATGGGAAAGCGCATCATGCGCCACCGCAAAGCCCTCGGCCTCACTCAGGAGCAGCTTGCGGAGAAATTGGGCGTCACTGCTCAGGCGGTGAGCAAATGGGAAAATGACCAATCCTGCCCCGATATATACATGCTGCCCAAGCTTGCGGAGCTTTTTGAAACCACCACCGATGAGCTGCTGGGACATACTCAGGCATTCAGAGCAGCGCCCGTGGAAACCGCTGATGAGGATGAAGAAAAAGGCGGTTGGGAATTTCATTGGGATGCGGGGCGCCGGGATGCATACGGCTTCGCCGTATTTTTCCTGCTGGTTGGCGCACTGCTGTTTGCATCCCGTTATTTCGGTTGGGATGCAAGCTTCTGGGAAATAGTGTGGCCATCTGCGCTTTTGGTCGGCGCTCTTTTTACCCTGCGCTTCCGCTTCCGCTTTACCAATATAGTATGTGCGGTGCTGGGCGCCTATTTTCTGGTGAGCAATCTTGGAATATTCGACCTCAGCTTCAGCAAGAGTCTTATTTTTCCCGCGCTCATAGTGATTTTCGGTATAAGCCTTTTGCTGGATGCCATGGGCAAGCCTAAAAAAGGCCGCTTCAGAATTCATAAGCGGGGTGACATCTCCAAAAAAACCAAAAAGCACTTTGTGCAGGAGGGCGAGCGTTTCGAGTGCGACATGAGCTTCGGCGAGGTGAGACATCTCATCACCCTGCCCCGTCTTTCCGCAGGCTGCGCCAATGTGAGCTTCGGCGAGATGGAGATAGACCTCAGCGGCTGCGGAGAGATTGCCGATGGCTGCGAGATAGAAGCTTGCGCCAGCTTCGGCGAGCTTAGACTGAAAGTGCCCTCCTGCTACGGCGTAAGCTTCGGCGAACTGAGTATTGAATATGTGTAAATGTAAATAAAAAAGGCTTCACCGCACGGTGAAGCCTTTTTTTGCGGACGAGCGATGCTCGCCCCTACGATATAGGGGTAAGATTTAAGCGCTAAAAGCGTCCCCTGTGGGAAGCTGACTGATGAGGTGTCGGGGCGTCGAGGACGCCGCCCCCTACAGTGGCATGGTAGTATATTCCTTCGTCATTGCGAAGCGCGAAGCGCTGTGGCAATCCGTAGCCCCTAAAGCGGAACGGTCAAGACCGTTCCCTACGGTGGTGCAGAAATTAAAGTCTGCGCCTTTAAAGGCTCCCTTGTGTAAAGGAAGCTGACTAAGGGAATGTAATAAGAGCAATGCTGATTCTCAGCATTGCTCTTATTATTTTATATGGCCTTTATATACATGATGTTGCTGGTAACGGTGCTGCCGTGGGCTTTCACATAGTCGGCGTATTCCTTGCGGCTTATAAAATACTCCTTGCCCCATGAGGACACATGGAAATAATCCTCGCTAAGACCGACTACGGTCATGAAATGAGCTTTTGTGCCTGCGGTGGGGCGCATTTCACCTTCGGGGGAGCGGGTATAGAGATTAACCTTCTTCTTGCCCCAAAAGATGGGGAAATTGGCGCCTACGGAGAATATTACGGGAATGTCTCTGGAGAGCATATCCTCTATGCGGTCAAAAAGCTTGTCGTGACCTATGCACCAGCGGGCGCGGTAGGGGATGGAGTAGCGGGAGAAATACATATTCAAGCCTGCGGCAAGGGCGGGGCCGGTTTTGCCGAAACGGGGGATAATGGGCATGAAGCTGGCGCGCAGACGGGCGCACATTCTTGAATACTGCTCAAAGGAGAGATAATTGCTCCTAGCCACGCCGGTATAGGGGGTGGCGTAGTCGGGGCGTGTGAGAGCCAAATAATAAAGCAGGTCGGCGGCGGCAATAACTCCGCAGCCGTAACCGCGCATGGTGGGGTTATCAAATAATCTCTGATTGCCGCCAAAAGTGTCATCGCCCTTGCCCACAAGGGAGATGATGGGGGAGGATAGACGAATTTCAAACATGGCTCATACCTCCTCGAAGTCCATGGAGCAGCTGAACATCTTCTCTGAGGCCTTATTTTCGCCTCTGGCGAGGATGCTGCTGCCTTCCCGGCGGATAATCACGGAAACGCTTTCCCCGGGGAGAAGCTCTCTATGATACTCTATGCTAAGAGAGCGGAGCTTTTCGTTTTTCTTGGGGGCGATGGCGTCCAGCACATAGTTTGGGTATTTGGTGTTGTTAACGTGGCCGTTTATGTCGAAGTCCGACCAGGGGGGAGTGAAAAAGGGGGTCTCCATGGTGGCCTCAAAGCTGCGCAGACGGGGAAAACGGTCGGTGAAGTTTTTGTCCTCGCAGTATTCCTCAAGGGGGTAAATATCCCCGGCAGGGACTATTTTTCTTGCGGCGAAGTCCATGAGCACCCATTCGGAGGAGCCTTCCACGATGGGATTATCCTGCTCATCCAGCACCAGATACTCTCTGCGGTAGCCAACTCTGTCGGGGGGCAGAGGCCATGTGCGCAGTTTCACCTTCTGATACATGGCGGCATCGGCGCAGATGCGAAAGCGCTGCTTCACCAGCACCCAAACGGTGTTTTTCTTGGCAAGGTCGCCGGTGCCAACCTCCAAAAGGGAGGCGTGGATGCCTGCGGCGTCCTGAAAAAGGTCCATAATGGAGGCAGGGCGCAGTCGCTGCCAGCAATCGAAATCCGCGGCGCGAAGAGAATATTCCTTTTCAAAAATCTTGGTCATGTCCTTGGGGCGCTCCTTTGAAATGGGATAAAATCATTTTAGCATATTTGTTGAAGAATGGAAATAAAAATCGGCGGGGCAGAATAGCTGCCTCGCCGATTTTAACTTTCGAGAAGATGTAAGATTTTAGAGGGTGTCCTTGTTGCGCTTTGCGAACTTCACAACGATGCCGCTGAGAGCGAAGAGGGCAATGGCGTTGGGCAGAACCATGAGATAGTTGAAAGCGTCGGTGAGCTCCCAAACCAGATCATTGGAAACGAGGGTGCCAACGAAGATGAATACAAGGCCGATGATGGTGTAGATAAGGGTGCAGAGCTTGGGATTACGCTTGCCAAAGAGATAAATAACGTTAACCTTACCGAACATGTTCCAGCTGAGAACGGTGGAGAATGCGAAGAAGAAGAGGCAGACGGCTACGAAGATGTTGCCGAAGCTCTCGCCGAACACGGTGCCGAATGCGGTCTGAGCAAGGTTGCTCTTGGTGATAAGGTCGGTTACGGAGCCAACATAGCCGCCGTGGAGGGGGCCGTCAACGGTGTAGAGGGTGGAGATGATAACAAGTGCGTTGAGGGTGAGAACAACGAAGGTATCGATGAAAACGCCGATCATAGCAACAACGCCCTGATCATGGGGAGTCTTAACATTGGCAAGAGCGTGGGCGTGGGGAGTAGAACCCATACCGGCTTCGTTGGAGAACAATCCACGCTTTGCGCCCTGAGAGATAGCGGCCTTGATGCCGGCGCCGAAAGCACCGCCGAGGATGGCCTGGGGAACGAAGGCATACTTGAAGATCATGCCGATGGTTGCAGGGATGTACTGGATGCGGGCGATGAGAACAACCAAAGCGCCC
>JAFYUG010000209.1 GCA_017558545.1 Oscillospiraceae bacterium
GCGGTGTACCATGCGTTCTCGAGAGCATAGCGGAACTTAACATTGTTAGCTTCGCAGGCAGCGATGATAGCCTCGAGGCTCTCAGCATCTTCCTCGGAGATGATGCTGGTGTCGTAGTACATGTAGTAACCGTTATCGGAAGTCATGGGGTAAGCATAGAGAGTGCCTGCAACGGAAGCAGCGGCAACAGAGCCGGCGTCGTTGTTGGCAATGATGGTCTCGGTAGCCTTCTGGCCGGGCTGTGCAAGAGCGGCAGCCTGAACGAGACGGGCGAGCTGGTCCTGAGCGAAGCAGAAGATGTCGGGAGCGGAAGCAACGTCGGCAACAACCTTGGAGCCTGCGTCAGCTTCGGTAACACCTTCGATGGAAGCATTGATGACGATGCCGGGGTTGGCAGCCATGAAAGCTTCGATCTGCTGCTGAGTCATTTCAGCAACGCCTTCCTTTTCGGAAACCCACATGGTGATGTCGTAGGTGCCGGCAAGGGGATTCTCAGCGGGAGTTTCGGGGGTTGCGGGCTCTGCGGGAGCTGCAGGAGCTGCAGGCTCTGCGGGAGCTGCAGGAGCTTCGCTGTTGCCGCAAGCTGCCATAGCAAGAACCATGACAAGTGCGAGAAGCAGTGCGATGATTTTCTTCATTACAATTTCCTCCAATTAATTTTTTCCATTCCTTTTTCGCCTTTTATCCTGAAAATACAGGTCTTGTCCCCCGTTTCAGGACCCCATCACTTTTCTGCAAGCGCAGAAAAGTGAGTCAGAGGCCTCTGACTCGGCTGAACTCGACTTATATCCCCGTTCAAAGCAGCTTGAAGGGATGATAATGTGGACGTTTTTTTGTATTTTTGCGGAAATCGTTTTCGGAAACGTTTCCGAAAAAATCACGAGATAATTATAATCCTTTTGCCCTTTTCCGTCAATATGAAAGGGTGAATTATTAACAATTTATTATGCCAATTTCTGAAAGGCATCGAAGGCCGGGAGTTTCTCTCCTTCATAGTCAAAAAGGCACTGGTTGGCCCATTCATTGGTGGTGGATTTCCCCTCTTCGTGGATATAGGCCTGTCCGGCCTCGCTTGCCCAGCAAATGCCTTCTCCGGGAATCCAAAGAGGCTCCCAATAAAATACGCCGGATATATTCTCTTCCTTGCATCTGCCGAGGATATAGCTTATATACTCCTTCTGACCTTGGGGAGTGAATGGATAATTCTCAATAAGCCCGGGGACAAAGGCTCTCTCCGCGTCAATAACAAGGCGTTGGTTTTCCCCGGCAAGGTTATATGCCTCCATGGTGAAGCCGTAGCCCAGCTCCAAAATCATGATTTCCTTGCCAAAACGGCGGCAGGCGCGGAGATTATCAAAAAGCTCATCGGGCGTGCCGTGCCAATAGGGATAGTAGCTGGATCCGATTATATCGTAGTCCACTTCCCTATCCTTCATCTCGGTGAAAAACTCCTGATAAACGGCCTTATCGTTACTGCGCTCAAGGTGGAGAGCGATTTTGGCATTGGGCAAAGCCTCGCGGGTGGCCTTCACTCCGGCTTTAATAAGGCGGGTGAAGTTTTCGTAGTTGCCTCTTGTGCCGTCAGCATTTTCCAGCTTGCCAAGAGGCCACAGGATGCCGTTTGTAATCTCGTTGCCTATCTGCACCATTTCGGGAGCCACATCCTCGGCTATGGCGCGCTCCAGGCACTGGGCGGTAAACTCATAAACCGCCTTTTCCATGGCGTCTATATGGTAGCCAAGCCAAGCCTTGGGTATCATCTGCTTGCCGGGATCTGCCCAAAAGTCGGAATAATGGAAGTCCATAAGGATTTTATATCCCTTTTCCTTAGCTAGGCGGCCAAGACGGATATAGTTATCCATATCGCAGCTGCCGGCAAGATACTCTTCGCCCTTTTCGCTTTTGGGCTCATTCCACACTCTTATACGCATCCAATTGACACCGTTGGCAACGAAGGCATCCAAGGGGTCTATTACCTTTCCGCCATCTTTGAAAACCGCTCCGTGGGCGAGTTCTTCAAGATAGGTGGAAACATCTACGCCCAAAATCATTGCTCTCCCCCCTTGTGGTCCTTGAACAGGATGGGGGCATTATCTTCTCCGAAGTCCACAACGCGCTTTTTCATGCTGCGATAGCGGAAACGGGCGGCATCGTTAAGACGCAGCACATCCTCCTCCCTGCCGGAGAAGGAGCAGCGCAGGCAATAATATTCTTTCTTTTCCTGGTCGAAGAACATATCTATGTCTATATCCCTCATGAAGCAGGAGGGGCAGCGATAGTTCAGTTTGCCTTTTGAAGCTTGAGCCATGACTTAAACTCTCCTTTGCTGATAGTTTTGCGAAGGGCAATGCGGTAGATGGGAGAGAAGGCTATGCCCTCCTCTGCCTGAGCCTCGTCGCATTCGCCGCCCATAGTGAGAAGTGTGGAAACTTCGGGGATTTTAACCCATGCTTCACCCTCGCCCACTATTTTTCTGCCGTGGTAGGAATAGTTCATGGCGCTTTCGCCAACGCCAAGGGTGAGAGCGCTCATATCCGCCTGATACTCCGTTGTGCCAAAGCCGCCGGTGAAGTATTCTTCAAAGGTGACGGCCTCATCACCTATATCGTTGACTATGCGGCGGATGGTTATAACCTCGCCCTCGCCATGGGGAATGATGAATTCAGACTCCACCTTGATTTCCACGCCGCCCAGATTGAGGGTGACGGGGTCGGCAACAAGGCGCACGCAGTCTTCTTCGCGGTAAAAGGAAGCCATAGTGCGACAAAGGCAGAGGTCCGCGCTTTCTCCGCGGCAGCTTACCCGGCAGGAGCGAATAGTTCCCGCGCCCGCATAATGGGTGAAGTAGCCTGCGCGGTAGTTAATCTGGATAAGATAGGGATAGCTGGCGTCATAGACATTTTCTGTGCCTATGCCGGTGCGCTGGGGGATTTTGGCTGCATAGGGGCGCA
>JAFYUG010000021.1 GCA_017558545.1 Oscillospiraceae bacterium
AAAAGCCTCCCTCTGACGAGGGAGGTGTCATTTGCCATAGCAAATGACGGAGGGAGAGACGCAAACAACCTTGCTATATTCTCTCCCCCAGTCAGCTAAAGCTGACAGCCCCCTCGTCAGAGGGGGCCATAAATACATCTCAGTTATTTTTGTTTTTATCATTTCATTGTAATGGAAAAATATATATGCTATTATTAATTTATCCAAAGCGGGAGGTTATCCTATGCTGAAAAAAATAAAGCGAAATTTTTGGAATATTGTTTGTGTGATTTGGGCTGTGGCCATTGCGCTGTTTTGGTTTGCCATGCGCGTTATTTGGTCCGGCATATCCAAGGTGCTTTTTGAAGCAGCCGGTCTAAAAGAGCCCACCGAGTTTTTCATGAATCTTCCCCTTTATATCAACATTCTTCTTTGGATGATAGCAGCCTTCGCCCTTTTGAAGCTTGTGCGCCGAAACCGCAAAAAGGGCTCCACCGCCCTTCTGACCGCCCTGCTCATAATATTCACCATTGCCTCCGCCGTGGTTGTTATCATGGGCGCTGTGGATTATCTCTACTTTATTGTGCCTAAGTTCATCCTCTCCATGCTCATAGCTTTGTGCATCGGAGCTTTTGCGGCGCTGCTGTTCTTCCCTCCCGTGAGAAAAAACACTCTTAGCGCAGCACTCAAGTGGGCGCTTATTGCTCTTATTATCATCATGGCCGTATTCGAAGGCTATGGCGTGACCCTGGGCAGCCGCTTTACATATGAGCCTGTTGTTTACGCCGTTGAGGACACTTATCAGATAGTTTTCTCCACTAACCACTCCGCAGCCGCATGGGTTGAGGTTGGAGGCGAGAGTTACTATGAGCTTTATGCAGGCAGCATGAAGAGCAATGATAATGTTCACAAGATAACCGTACCTCAGGAAAAGCTGGATGGGGCAAAATCTTACTCCATCCACGCGGAAAAGATGATTTATCGCGGACCCTTCGGCGGCTTCAAGGGCAAGGAAATCAGCAAGGAATATTCCTTCCGTCCCGTTAACTCCGCAGACGGACTTGTTTACTACACCATGACCGATGTTCACCATGCCCGCGATGGCGCTGTGGCCGCAGCAAAGGCCGTGGAAAACCTTGATTTCCTTGTGATTTTGGGCGACTCCGTTGGCATGATGGACTATGAAAGCGATGTTCAGTTTAGTAATCTCCTTGCCCATGATGTAACCGGCGGAGAGATTCCCGTTGTCTACTCCCGCGGCAACCACGAAATCAAGGGCGCTTACGGCGAAACTCTCTACAAATATGTAGGAAGCAAGGGCGAGAGCTTTTATTACTACTTCACTCTCTCCGATGTTTTCGGCATTAACCTTGACCTTGGCGAGGATCACGATGACGGTTGGTGGGAATATTATGGCACTGACCGCTTCACCCTCTACCACAATGAGCAGACGAAGTTTTTGACCGCTCTTGCGGAAAGCAAGCCCTATGAGGACTATAACTACACCCTCGTCACCTGCCATATTCCCATTCAGTTTGTGAATAGCCGCTTCGACCATGATGCGGTTAAGGCAGATTGGACAGCTATTCTTAACTCCATTGCTCCCGACCTTGCCGTATACGGCCATCAGCACGATTTGTATCCCTTCCTCGTGGGTCAGGACACCATGTATAACGCCGAAGGTGAGCTTATTTATAATAGCCGCTTTGTAGGCAGCGAGGGCAAGACCTACGGCGGCTATCTCACGGATTACACCTTCAACGGTTTTATCGCAGGCCGCCGCGGCACCGCTCAGGTGGACGAGCTCAGCCCCCTGAACCGCGAGGACCATGTTGGCATGGCCGTTTATGTGGACTTGGCAAACAACACTCAGACTTGTAAGTATATCAACACCGCAGGCGAAATCGTCAGCGTATATAATCCCTTTGTGGAAGGGCCCGCACAGAGCGAATTTGTTCTGGAGCTGAAATAAATCACCCGCAGGCGGCAGATTTCCTGCCATACGATGTTATTTGTCAGACTCTTACATACTTGAATAGGTCTAATAGTTTACACCGCACCAAAGCCTCCCTCTGATGAGGGAGGTGCCCCAAAGGGGCGGAGGGAGAGAAAACTACCCCTCAGTCACGCTGTTCGCGTGACAGCTCCCCTGACAAGGGGAGCCTTGGGCGCCGTAAGCGTCAGTTAGACAAACCATGAATTTGACAAAGGAGTTTGATTGTATGAAGAAAAAGATACTGATTTGCATATCCGCACTATTGATTGTAATATGTATTGTCGCTGTATTTGCTATACAGTCTAATAAAATCGTCGGTTATGATGGATTGATTGCCAAAGCTCGCAAGGAA
>JAFYUG010000008.1 GCA_017558545.1 Oscillospiraceae bacterium
AGGCCTTATGACCTGCGTCACCGGCGTTTCCGGTTCCGGCAAATCCAGCCTTATTAACGAGATTTTCTATAAAACTCTCGGCGTGGAGCTCAACCGCATGAAGCTCCGTCCCGGCAAGTGCGACGGTATAGAGGGTCTTGGCCATGTGGACAAGATTATTGCCATTGACCAAAGCCCCATAGGCCGAACTCCCAGATCCAACCCCGCCACCTATACCGGCGTATTCAACGATATACGCGAGCTTTTCTCCGAAACTCAGGATGCCAAAATGCGCGGCTATGGCCCCGGAAGATTTTCCTTCAACGTTCGCGGAGGCCGCTGCGAGGCCTGCGCAGGCGACGGACTTCTGAAAATAGAGATGCATTTCCTCCCCGATATTTACGTTCCCTGCGATGTTTGCAAGGGCAAGAGATATAACCGCGAAACCTTGGAAGTCCGCTATAAGGGCAAAAATATCTCCGAGGTGCTGGATATGACCGTGGAGGAAGCTCTTGAGTATTTCGAGAACATCCCCAAGATAAAAAATAAGCTTCAAACCCTCTACGATGTGGGACTTGGCTATATTAAGCTTGGCCAGTCCTCCACAACTCTCTCCGGCGGCGAAGCCCAGCGAGTTAAGCTGGCAACGGAGCTGAGCAAGAGAAGCACCGGCAGCACCGTTTATGTGCTGGATGAGCCAACAACGGGTCTGCATATTGCCGATGTCCACCGCCTTATAGAGGTTTTGCAGAAGCTCACCGATATGGGCAACACCGTTGTTATCATCGAGCATAATCTGGATGTTATCAAGTGCGCCGACCATATAATCGACCTTGGCCCCGAAGGCGGCGACAAGGGCGGCAATTTGGTCTTTGCAGGCACTCCCGAAGAATGCGCCCGCTGCAAGGAAAGCGCCACCGGCGAATATCTCAAAGACCTTATTTAACATTATTTTGCCCATCCCCATATTCTGTTAGGGGAGGGGTGGATATATGTTGGTTGAGGCCATTGTTGGGCTTATGGCGGCTCTTGGCATATTCTTTCTTTTGCAGAGCATAAAGAGCTATTTTTATAGCAAAGTGCCTACGGGAGAGAATATCGGCATTGAAACCATCATAAGCGTAAGGGGCAATGCTCCCGAACTTGAACAAACGGCAAAGGGGCTTATGCATCTATATGAAAACGCAGGCCTCAGAGCCGAACTTATGATAAAAGATTGCGGCATGGATGCCGAAACTGCCCTATGCGCCCAAAAGCTTTGCGAGCAAAAGGGCATCAAAATAATTACTTGAGGTTTTTATGGACTCCAAAGAACTGACACAGGTTTTCGGAACTGTAGACGAAATTATATACACAAACGAGGAAAACGGCTACACGGTGCTGCGTCTGGAAACAGACTCCGGCGACAGCATAACCGTGACCGGATGCCTGCCCTTTCCCGCTCCCGGCGAACAGATAGAAGCCGGGGGCATCTGGGTGCGCCATCCTGCCCACGGTCAGCAGTTTCAGGCCGAGTATGTGCTGCGCCATATGCCCAAGGGGGCGGATGCCGTTTATGAATATCTGGCAAGCCGTGTTATAAAGGGCGTCGGTCCCGCGACGGCCTCGGTCATCGTTTCCGCCTTTGGCGAACGTGCTCTGGATGTCATCGAGCGAGAGCCTGAAAAGCTGGCGGGACTGCGGGGTATCAGCCTTAAAAAAGCCCGTGAGATGAGCGAAAACCTCAAGCGCCAGCTTGGCCTGCGCCGTCTTATGGAGTTCCTCGCCGGCCACGGTCTCAAGGTTCAGTACGCCATGCGTCTTTACAGGGCCTACGGCAGCGAGGCTATGGA
>JAFYUG010000210.1 GCA_017558545.1 Oscillospiraceae bacterium
GCCACCTTGTTTTTGACAACCTTGGCCTTGGTGCGGTTGCCCACAAAGTCAGAACCGGATTTCAAAACCTCGCTCTTGCGCACGTCGATGCGGACAGAGGAGTAATATTTCAGTGCGCGGCCGCCGGGAGTGGTCTCGGGGTTGCCGTACATAACGCCGATTTTCTCGCGGAGCTGGTTGATGAAGATAACACTGCAGTTGGTCTTGCTGATGGTACCTGCCAGCTTGCGGAGAGCCTGACTCATGAGGCGGGCAACAACGCCAACGCTGCTCTCGCCCATTTCGCCTTCCAGCTCGCTTCTGGGAACGAGGGCGGCAACGGAGTCAACGATAACAACGTCAACTGCGCCGGAGCGAACAAGAGCCTCGGTGATGTCCAGAGCCTGTTCACCGGTGTCGGGCTGGGAGATAAGAAGCTCGTCTATGTTAACGCCTAGGGCACGGGCATAGGCAGGCTCCAAAGCGTGCTCAACGTCGATGAAGGCAACCTCGCCGCCCATCTTCTGAGCGGAAGCCAGAACATGGAGAGCCAAAGTGGTCTTACCGGAGGATTCAGGTCCGTAGATTTCAACAATTCTTCCCTTGGGAACGCCGCCAATACCAAGAGCCAGGTCAAGGGAGAGAGAGCCGGTGGAAACGGCCTCAACATTAACGGGGATGTCGTCGCCAAGACGCATAATTGCGCCCTTGCCGTAGTTTTTCTCTATCTGTGCCAGCGCGGTTTCAAGAGCCTTTTTCTTGTCGCTTGCCTGGCCGGGAGTGGTGATGGGAGCTTTCTTCTCTTTTGCCATTTTAAACACCTCTTATATATCAAAAAATATTAAACTTGGATAAAAAATCTTTATAGGCTCCCTTGTGTAAAGGGGCCGACGCGTTAAGAAAATGTGCCGGTGGCACATTTTTAGCCAAAGGCGGGAGCAATCTATGATTGCGACCCGGCCCGTAGGGTGTCAGCGAAGCTGACTGAGGGATTGACGCGATAGAAACTGATTTATGTATGAAGAAATGCGAATTCGTGGTTGAAAAAGCTTAGCCTAAGCCTCAAACCTTGCCGAAAACAACGCGCTCTATGCCGGCGGAGTCCTTTTCGGTGTCCACATTGAGGTAGCCTTCCATACGCATGATTTTGGTAACGTCAGCGGCCTGAGTTTCGCCAACTTCGAAGAAGAGCCAGCCGCCGCTTCTAAGAGCAGCCTTCCACTCTTTGGCTATGTAGCGGTAGAACATAAGTCCGTCCTCGCCGCCGTCAAGGGCACTTCGAGGCTCAAAGTCCTTAACGGAAGAGTCCAAAGTGGCAATTTCCTCGGTGGCTATATAGGGAGGATTGCTGAGGATAAGGTCGAAGCTGCCAATGTTGCGGGCAGGGGGCTGGAGAGCATCGGCCTCCATGCAAATGGCTCTTGCGGAAAGGTTGTGGGCGCGGATGTTGCGGCGTGTAACCTCCAAAGCCTTCTTGGACTTATCCAGCATCAGCACTCTTGCCTCGTCCATGGACTGAGCCATGGCAAGACCTATGCAGCCGCTTCCGCAGC
>JAFYUG010000211.1 GCA_017558545.1 Oscillospiraceae bacterium
GGCCTCGTCGCTATCCCCATGATAAACGGAAAATACCGCCTTGGGATTGATTTCGCGGTAGGAGGACATGAATTTGGACAAATACAGCTGGGAGGGAACTGTTGAGCTTGCAATGGAGATGGAGGGGATAGCATTTTGCTGTGCATCCACAACCGCCTTCACCGCCTCTTCGCGAAGCTGCAATATCTTCTCCGAGTAGGCAAACAGCATTTCTCCCGCCGCAGTGGGAATGGTCTCCCTGCCGTTTCGCAGAAAGAGCTTGGTATTAAGCTCCTGCTCCAGGGAGGCTATGTGGGCGCTTACTGTCGGCTGGGACAAATATAGAAAATCTGCCGCTTTCGAGAAGCTGGAATATTTAACTACGGCACTGAATGCCTCAAGCTGTTTATAATCCATACAAACCTCTTCTTGAAAAGTAATCTGCGCAGTGATAAAATCTGACAAAAGGGAGGGATACTCAATGGTAAAAGAACCTAAACTCACCAGCCTTACCGCCGCTGCCGGTTGAGCAGCAAAATTGGGGCCGGGTGCTCTTACGGAAATTTTGCAGGGATTGCCTAATGTGCTGTCTGAATCCTTGCTCGTTGGTTTTGATACCTCCGACGATGCTTGCGTTTACAAGGTAAGCGATGATAAGGCCGTAATACAGACAGTGGACTTCTTCACACCAATAACCGATGACCCTTATATGTTCGGTCAGATAGCCGCCGCAAATGCTCTCAGCGATGTGTATGCAATGGGCGGCACTCCCGCTCTTGCCATGAATTTGCTGTGCGTTCCAAACTGCCTATCCAAGGACACCATCAGAGAAATTCTCCGCGGCGGACACGACAAAGCTGTGGAGGCCGGATGCGTTATCGCCGGCGGCCACACAATTCAGGATAGCGAACCTAAATATGGCTTATGCGTAACCGGTTTTGTTCATCCCGATCACATACTCAAAAATGTTGGCGCGATGGCCGGCGACGTGCTTATTCTCACAAAGCCCATCGGAAGCGGCATAATCGTAACCGCCAAAAAGGCTGAGCTTGTATCCGATGAGGATTATATGGCGGCCGCAAATTATATGCGCCGACTGAACAAGTGGGCCGGCGAAAGCATTCAAAAATTTGGCTGCATTCACGCCTGCACGGATATAACCGGATTTGGCTTGGGCGGCCACGCTCTTGAGGTTGCCCGCGGCAGCAATGTTACCATCCTCATAGACAGTGCAAAGCTGCCCATTATGGACGGCGCTCTTGAAATGGCGGAAATGGGCATGGTGCCGGGAGGCGCATATCGCAACGCCGACTATGCAAGGGAATATGTGACTATCTCCGAAAATGTTGACGAGGCATATTCCGACATAATATTTGACCCTCAAACTTCTGGCGGCTTATTGGTGGCTCTGCCTGAAAGCGAAGCTGCGGAACTTCTTTCCCGGCTTAGAAAGACCGATCCCGCATCATGCATTGTGGGAAAAGTTCTGCCCAAGGGAGAAAAGCCCCTTATCATTGTTAAAGGCATAGCAGAAAGCAAATAAAAAAAGGACCGACATATTTTATGTCGGTCCTTTTTTTGGCGGAAGCACGTGGGGATCGAACCCACCTAGACAGCTTTTAACCATCCTCAACGGTTTTGAAGACCGCGGGGCACACCAGCACCCATCTGCTCCCATATATTCAAATCGAACACGACGATTTTACCATATTGTATGCTTTTAATCAAGCTGTATTTGCCTCTCTCCTCCCCTCTCCCATAAAAACAGAAAAACCCGGCAACACCCGCCTTGCTGCCGGGTTTCCTGCTAAAAAAAGAAAATGGAGGATGAAGAAAAGTTAAATTGATATTTTCCCTTGAAAAGTCTGATTGCCGCTTTTATTAAATTCCCTTTGCAATCAGACGTCGTGAAGCGCCATCATATCTGGTTATTTTCATCTTGTCGAAGTGCTCCATAAGCGCCATGGCATATTTTCGGGATGTTTTCAGGAAATCTCTATAATAGGCCAAACTTACCTCTTCGCTATCCTTGAAGCATTCCAAAAGCTTTGCAAAGGCTTCATCATAGGAGTCCTTGAATATGCAAAGCTGAGGGGCAATGGAAACAAGCATTCCCGACGAGAGCATACTTTCAAAAACTTTCTTGGCATCGTCCCTCTCCTTGGGAGGGAACATGGCTATCACTTCGTCGGAATTGGGCACTTCCAAACGCCATTGGGTATACATATCCAGAATTTTTTTATATATGGCATTCTGTCTTTTGGTAAATTCTATCTTGAAATCATGGAGAGCAGCTGTGTCCGCAGATATGCGTATCTTCTCTTCGGCGGCAAAAATCTTCAATATTGCGTCGCACTCGGCCTTGCCCAAGGTTTTGAAAAGCTTCTGGCGCAGCGCAGGCAGACGCATACCCGCATGAAGAGGATTGGCAGCATGGTAATCCTGAAGAATTTTTTTGCAGCTCAGCCACAGAGAATCCAGACTTGACGCCGCAATATAAGCATCGGGACGCGCCTCCACAATCACTCCGCGGCTTACAAGGCTGTGTATCTCATCGATAATATCTTCATGCTGCAAGTTGAGCACCTTGGCCAGCTGAGCAGCATTGGGCATAGCGAAGCCATGCTCCGCTATTAGCTGCACAAGCTTCTTTTCCAGGGAGCCGTTTTCTCTGACCTTCAAGCCGTCAATAACGCTCTTCTGGTTTCTTTTATGCTTGGCAGGATTATCATCCAGCACCACGCCTCCGCCTATTGTTTCCAGAGGGGAGAGAAATCTGACAACAAAGGGGTCTCCAATCTTACTGGGAAGAGCCTCCTTCATTCTGAACTGAGCATAGCAGCTCTCCCCCGGCTTAAGCATATCCCTATCCAGAAGAACAACCTTTGCCAGCAATTCCCGAGAGCCGTGGTACAAATGAAGCATAGACCCATTTTTCACAGTTCTTTTACTGTTGGGCAGCAAATCCAGACGGACATCAAGCAAAAGGGACGTATTCAGGCTGCCCTGCTTCGCAACCACATCTCCACGGGCAATTTCATCTCTTTTAATGCCCGCAAGGTTAATTGCAACGCGCTGTCCCGAGCTTGCTGCAGCCACATCTTTTCCGTGGACCTGCAGGGAGCGCACCTTCGCCGTGCAGCCCGAAGGGGATATTTCCGCAATATCGCCCACAGAGACAACGCCTTCTATCAAAGTTCCCGTTACCACGGTTCCAAAGCCATCAACGGGGAAAACGCGGTCAACCGGAAGGCGAAAGGGGATTTTCAGGTTTTTATCCTCGGTGGCCAAAACAAGCCTGCGGATTTCCTCTTTCAGCCGCTCCAATCCCTCTCCCGTATGGGCAGACACCGCAACAATGGGCTTGCCTTCCAAAAATGTGCCTTTAACCAAGGCGCTGATTTCTTCGCGGACAAGTTCTATCCACTCGTCATCAACCATATCCTTCTTGCTTATGACCACAAGGCCATCCTTAATGCCAAGTATGCGCAGGATATTCAGATGTTCCACGGTTTGAGGCATAACGCTCTCATTGGCGGCAACCACCAGCATACCAAGGTCAATGCCGCCGGCGCCGGCCAGCATATTTTTAATAAATTTTTCATGGCCGGGCACATCAACAATTCCAACTCTCAGGCCATCTGAAAAGTCCAGATGTGCAAAACCCAGTTCAATGGTAATTCCGCGTCTTTTTTCCTCTATTAATCTATCCGTGTCTATGCCTGTAAGGGCATGGATAAGAGCTGTTTTTCCGTGGTCCACATGGCCGGCAGTCCCCAGAATAACATTTTTCATGCCAGCACCTCCGCCAGGGTTTCGGCCACCGGCTTCATTTCGCAATCGAATATAGTGCGCACATCAAGGCAGAAGCGGTCGTTTATAATTCTGCCCACTATTGCCTGATCGGCCATGCGAAGACGGCCTTCAATGGTGTCGGGCGAAAGGGTGGAATTGATTGCAAGGCCCCAGCCATCCAGCTCCGTGGCAGGAGCAGAGCCGCCTCCAACCTGTCCTCTCAGCTCAATCACCTCCGCAGACACTCCGTATTCACCCAGCATTTCAAGCAGACACACAGCCTTATCCTTCAGCTGCTGAGAGCTTGCGCAGAGCATGGAGATAATAGGAATATCGCTTTCCGGATTGCCGTAGAGATATGTGCGCAAAGTTGCCTCCAAGGCGGCAAGGGTCATTTTGTCAACTCGCATTGCACGCAAAAGAGGATGCTTTTTGATTATGTCCAGATATATTTTCCTGCCAACGATAATTCCCGCCTGAGGGCCGCCCAAAAGCTTGTCCCCGCTGAAGCACATAATGTCCACTCCGCATTTTATGCTTGCAGCCACATTGGGCTCATCATGTATGCCGTATTTTTCGGGGGGATACATTGCGCCGCTGCCAAGGTCCTCAATGAGAGGAAGTCCCTTTTCGTGAGCCAGCTCCGCCAGCTTATCAAGGGAAACGGACTCGGTGAAGCCTATTACTCGGAAGTTGCTTGTATGCACCTTCATCAGGGCAAAGGTATTATCGTTTATGGCATTCTCATAATCCCGCAAATGGGTTTTATTCGTTGTTCCAACTTCTTTAAGGATGCAGCCGCAGCTTTCCATAATATCCGGCACGCGGAAGGAGCCGCCTATTTCCACCAGCTCTCCGCGGGAGACCACAGCCTCCCTGCCCTTGCCCAGCGCGCTTAGAATAAGCAGCACGGCTGCGGCGTTGTTATTAACCACAATGGCAGACTCGGCACCGGTGAGCTCCTGCAAAAGGGGCTCAACATGGCTATAGCGGCTTCCGCGCTTTCCCTCAAGCAAATCATACTCCAGAGAGGAATAGGAGGAAGCGGCTTCATTAACGGCCTCTATTGCCGCCTTGGATAATGGCGCGCGACCAAAATTTGTATGGAGCACCACGCCGGTTCCGTTTATAACAGAACGCAAACCGGACTTATCTGTCTTTTTTATCGTGCGGAACACGGAAGAAATTATTTCCTCGCGAGGCGGCAGGGCTGCCAAGCTTCCATTGGCAATATTCTGCCGAATTTCGTTCAGCACGATTCGTATACTGTTAACCAGCAGTTTATGAGGAACGGAAATTTCAGCAAATTCCTGAGAATTCAGAAGCTCATCAACCTTGGGAATGGATTTGAAAAGTTGACTGGTTTGCATAGAAAATACCTCGTGAATAAATACGCAATACACGGTAAAAAACGAATATAAAATGTGCAAGAGGATTAGTGCGGAACAAAATAGGAGAATACAAGTTCATCAACTGAAAGAAAATGTACCAAAAACCATTAATCCTCTTGCACAGGGAAAAGGTCAACTGATATATCCGGCAGCTTTCAAAAGCTCCGTTGCCCGCTCATAGTTTGCCTGACTCATCATTACAAGAGGTCCGGTGCATCCCATGCCGGTTTCAGCATAAATTCCCGCTTTCCACAGCACCTTTGCCGCATCATCCAAATCTGTAATCTCTATGCCGGGGATGCTGGCGGTGCAGGGTTCAGAGGGAGGGCATTTTATTTCTTCGCCGCCTGCGCTGATTTCGCCGCGTTTTTTGGAAAGGAGCAGCTGCTCCATTCCCGCTTTCTCTGCAGCGGAGAGCTCTTCTTCTGCAACTGAGAAAAGCTTTCCCTTAACCATGTCGGCAGCATACAGCAATGCATTGGCTATTACGGGGGCGCCGGAAGCGCGGGATATTATGGACACAAGCTTTGTATATCCCTTGCCAATGCCGGGTCCATAGCCATATCCGCTGGATTCAAAGCTGCCGCCGGTGGTATAGGCGCTCATCATTTTCATGAGCACATTGCCGGTGAGGCTATCGCATACCAGCACATCGGCAGTTCCCTGAAGAACATCATTTCCGCGCATTATAGCTCCGCCATCGGCTCTGGAAGAGCCTGCCCACTGAAAATTATAGCCATTTTCGCGCATCTTATTTAAGACTATCTCGGCCTGACGGACGCCATCAATATTCAGAAGGCCAAGCCTGGGGGAGCTTATACCTGCCGCTTTGGCAACGGAGATGCCGTAAAGGGCATTTTTAACCAGGCCGTCCACTCTCTCCGCGCTGGATGTGCCGGTTGTTGTTGCAATGAACATTTCTTTTCCCGCAGCGGGAGTTACCACCCGTCCCACAGTTGCAACTCCTATGGGGAAGGGATAATGCATGGTTACAGCGCCGTCCACAACTCCGCTATCAAGGAGTTCATCCATGCGCTTATGACCCTCTTCCTCATTATCCACCTTCAGGGTAATAACTCCGGGTGCTTCCAGAGAGCCTATATACCAAACTTCTATGCCCTTGGAGGCGGCAATCAATGCGCCCTTCATTGCATTTTCTTCGCCATGCTCGCTGCCCATTCCGGTCAGCGCAATTTTCGGTTTAGCAGAAAAGGAGCCGTTTTCAAGTCCAGATGCCATCTCCAGAAATATTTTGGCGATACTTTTTTCGACATCTTTCATAGCATATACCACCTTTATTCGCTCTGAGCCAACATGGATGCTGCAAACTCTCTCAGCGCCTTTGCAATAAGACCCTTGAGTTCGTCCTCTCCTATTGCCACAGCCTTGGCCTCTGCGCCGGTATTATTCTGAACAACAAAGGAGACGCCGTCGAAGAGATTGGTCATGCGGCCAAGGAACAGAGAGCCCTTGCCTATTATCATAACGCGGGAGATTTCCCCGGCCATGATGTCCTCTCTGGCAAAGCCCAGATAAGGCACGCCTGAAGGAATATGACCCTGAGTGGGCGCCCAGCCAACCAGACCATGCTTTTCCGTGAAGGCGGCAAGCTCAGCTCTCTGCAAATCTCCACGCTTAACCGCCAAAGCGCCAATCATTTTATAGTTGGCGAGGGGGACATCGCCTGCGCCCGCAGGCTTTGTAATATCGGGATTTTGCATTTCGGGAGAATATTTATCAATATCGGTAACCTTAAGTCCTGCTCTGTCCAGAGGATCAGTGACCAGACTGGAAATAACGGACTGGGGAGCAGAGCCTGTGCCGACTGTATGTCGGCCTATAATATCCAGATTGAATTCGGGGCTGACGCCGTCATCCTGAGAGATGACCACGGCAAAGCCTGCAATCATGTCCTCCAGAATGGGCAGACCCTTTTTAATATGGTCCTTGCCGTTCATGCCAAGCTTGGCGGTGCAGCCGCCTGCGGTGACAACAACGGTTTTATAAACTCCGGCGGCCACCAAGGCGGCGGCCTCTATAATGGCGTGGGCAGGGCCTGCGCAGAAGCC
>JAFYUG010000212.1 GCA_017558545.1 Oscillospiraceae bacterium
ATGTACCTCCACAAAAGCTTTTTACGGGTAAAAAAAGAAGCGATACTCGGTTATCAAACCAAGTATCGCTAACTTTGTTTAGCCAACCCCGTCTGACAGATGCCGTAAAATAGTTAAATTTTTGGTTTAACTGTTTTACGAGCACCCGCCAATTTCGGAGCTTTCTTTTTATACTATTGCCGCTAATGTTGTGCCGAGCTTGGTATCAAAACCAAGGGCACGGTACATATCCACATCGCAGTCGGCACAGGTAACGGAGATACTTGCTATTCCATTTTCTTTGCACCACTGTTGGGCCGCTGAAGCAAGAAGGCGCGCTATGCCCATTTTGCGAAAGGCAGGCTCTATGTAAAAGTCTTCAAATACCGCCGTATCAGCGCAGACAAAGGTGGAGTAAACTTTGGTTACAGAGCACATACCCACGGCGCGATATCCTCGTTTGGCAATAAAGAAGGTAATTTTCCCCTCTTTCACCGCCTCTTGCAAAGCTGTCTGCATCTCCTCAGAAAGAGCTTCCTCACCAATTTCAAGCTTAAAGCCATTTTCCAGCTTCAAAAGCTGCCAGTCATCGCTGTCATGAAGAAGCTCCGCAGTGAAAGATACATCGCCTTTAGGCGGCATAATCATCAGAGCTTCGCCCCATTCGTCATGGCCGTTTTTGATAAAGCCAAGGCCGCCCCAAAAGCGCTCCCGACGCTCATGACCGCCGGAGTTAAGCTCAAAATATTCGGAGCCCCGCTCATAAGCCCAATCCATAAGAGCTACAGCGCAATCTTTGCCCGTGCCATTACCTCTGTATTGAGGTAGCACGCAAAACTCCATGATGAAGCATTTTCCATCCTCGCTTGTAAAAATAACGGGCATGGCAAAGCCCATATCCTCCCCTGCTCTGCAAAAGAAGAGATAATATGCTTTATCGGTTTCTCTTTCATGGATTTTCTCCATATGCTCCCGATATTCGCTGCCGAGAAAATATTCTCTGTCCTCGCCGTCTTCCGGGAATATATCCCGCTTAAAGTAGGCGCTGAGTTCTTCCCAAAATTTTGCCTTGTCCTTTTCCGTGATAGCCTCACGGACAGTGATTTTGTTTTCCATTTTTGTTCCTCCAAAATTTATTGGAGAGTTAGAAAGAGTGAACCCTCCGAACACCTTTCATTTTCATATAAATCACCCTTTCATTTTATTTTTGGGCAGGAGCAAGCCCACATCCTGCATTTATCAAATTATTTATTCTCTACTGAGTAATAATAGAGTGTTGCTATATTTCCTTCGTTGTCCATAGTTGGACTATGGAGCTCCTCCCGAGGCTTCATGCCCAGCTTGCGCATAAGGGGTATAGATTTTTCAACGTCAATGGTTTCCGCGAACACCATTTTCGACTTTAAGCTCTCAAAGGCATGATCGATCAAGGCTTTGCAGGCCTCGTAGGCATAGCCCTGCCGCCAATAGGCGCGGTTAAAAAACCATCCCAGCTCATATACATCCTTCTCGTATTCCTTGAAGAGGATATAGCCTATCAGCTTTCCGCTTTCTCTGGAAACAGCCGCCAGTGCTCCATTTTGAGCAATGCAGAAGGAATTGAGAAATTCTTTCGCCTTTTCAAAATCATAGGCAGGCTCAGCGTAACGCATGGTTTCCGGGTCACCGAGAATTTCATGCAGTTCGGCGGCATCCTCCGGCAAAAAACCGCGGATTACGAGCCGTTTTGTTTCAATAAACATAGCTTCACCCCGATTCAAAGGGACATAATGTAAATCTGGCAGGGATTACACTCATCCCACAGTGTTGGGAAAACTTCCAGTTCCTTGAATCCCATCGAAAGATAAAAATTGTTGGTGGCATTGTAAATTTCGTATCTGCCCATTTGAACAGTTTTTACCTGCATGAAGGAATATCCGCTTTCACGGGCCTCCTCTTTTGCCTTATTGAAAAGCTTCCGTCCAATTCCCTGACGGTGGTATTCCTTTATGATGCCCATCACAGCCAATTCAACGGTATGTTTGCCGGTTTCTTTCAAATACAGAAAGCCAACAGGCATTCCATTATCATACGCGCAAAAAAAGCTTTTGCCCTTGCTGCCGGCAATATATTCGTCCCTTGCTTCCGGGATACCGAACCAATCCGTGAGCGAGGTCAGAATATCCCTGCTTATTGTTTCCTTATTTGCATCGGGTTCGATTTTCTCAATTCTTATGTTTTTCATAGCGACAATGCCCAATCTCCAAAATCATAAAATCCGCTTCCGTGGCGGAGCTTCCCGTCAGCATTCAGGCGGGAAAACGCATCCCTCATTCTCGGCAAAAGCTCCGGACTTATATCCATGCTGTGGTGGCCGGGGAACACCCGTTTTACAGGCAGACGGGAAAGCTTTTCAAGAGAGGCCAGATACTCCCGGGGCTCCGTGGAGGGAAAATCGGCAAGCAATGTCCCCTTATATACAAGGTCACCGCTGAAAAGATATCCCCTTTCCTCCTCCCAAAAGCAGAGATGTCCGGGAGAGTGTCCG
>JAFYUG010000213.1 GCA_017558545.1 Oscillospiraceae bacterium
AAAAAGTTAAATTATAATGCCTCCCTCTGACGAGGGAGGTGGCTTCGCGAAGGCGAAGACGGAGGGAGAGAAAAACGTAGAGAGTGAGCTTTGCTGCCGCCATAAAAAATAGAGCCGTTAAGTTTACATAACTTAACGGCTCTTTGCCTGGCAAAAAGGTTGCAAAAAAATGTCTTTGCGAGGACTCGGCTCCCCCTCTGGGGGGAGCTGTCAGCGAAGCTGACTGAGAGGGCTGCCGCTTGTCGCAATCCGCCCCCTGCGAGGCGGGGCGTCGAGAACGCCGCCCCCTACAACGGCACAGAGTAAAATTATAGTCATTGCGAGGAGCCGTAGGCGACGTGGCAATCCGCGTCCCCTAAAACCTAATGTTATTTATACATTTGAGGCAAAAGTTGAGCTTTTTGGAGAACGGATTGCCACACCAGTGTGCGCACTGGTTCGCAATGACGGATTTTTGACACTCTCAGAGCTGTCAAGTTTACATAACCTAACGGCTCTTTGTCATTTTTGTAATAATTATTTGCTCAGCAGATATGCCAGCAGCAGGTCGAGGGTGGCGTTGAGGCCATCGATGTGGGTGCGTTCCATGCCGTGGCTGCAATAAACGGCCATACCGAAGGCGGCATTTTTGATGTTGTTGCCGGCCCTCATGGCGGCGTTGGCATCGGTGCCGTAGCGGTAGAATACGTCAACGGCGTGGTTAATGCCATTGTCGCAGCAGAGGTTAATGAGCTTGGTGGTAAGGTCATAGTTATAGGGTGCGGTGGCATCCTTGGCGCAGATGCTGACGGCCTTCTCCCTGCCGTCCAGACCGGGGCCTATGAGACCGATATCAACGGCCAAAAATTCGCTTATGCCTTCGGGAACATAGGTGCCGCCAAGGCCAACTTCCTCAGCATAGGGAAAGGCAAACACGGTCTTATAAGCAGGTTTGAGGCCGTTATCCTTAAGATACTTGATGGCGTTGAAGCAAATGGCAACGGCGGCCTTGTCGTCAATATAGCGGCTCTTGATATAGCCGTTTTCGGTCATCTGGAAGCGGGGCTCAACGGAAACAAAGTCGCCGTTTCTGATGCCGAGGGCGGTAACATCTTCCTTGCTTTTGATGTCCTCGTCAAGAATAATCATGACGTTGTCTTCGTTGCGCTCCATGGTTCGGGCATCCTCGAAAACATGAACGGAGTGGGAAGTGACGGTGCAAAGGCCGGAGTAGCTTCTGCCGTCGCGGGTGTGGATGTGAACGGTCTCACCCTCAACGGAGTGGAAGTTCATGCCGCCCAGCTGGCGGACGCGAATCATGCCGTTGGCGTCTATGGAGCGGATAACCATGCCTATGGTGTCCAGATGTGCGCCAATCATAACGGTCTTGCTGTTATCCTCGCCCTCAAGGGTAATATAGGCGGTGGACTTGTTGTCAAAGCTGACAGCGCAGCCAAGAGAGGCGGCAATCTTCTCAATAACGGGGTTCATGTCCCTATAATAAGCAACGGGGGAGGGAGTGTTTACTATCTCCTCGAAGCACTTAACGGTATAAATGGGATCGTAGTTATACATCATTTGTGTCTTACCTCCGTGGGAATAAAATAATGGGCTTATTATAGCACATTAAAGTGAAATAATAAAGAAAAAAGGAGCCAACTTGGCTCCTTTTTTGATGATTATTATGCAATGCAATCAGGGACGCAGACCCATGCCGCCTTCGAGGGTGAGGGTTTCGCCGGTGAGATACTTGAAGTCGGGGTGAGCCAGCTGAACGCAGACGCGGCCGATTTCGGTTTCAACGTTGCCGTAGTGACCCATGGGAGGCATCTTAACATTGGCCTTGAAAGCTTCGGGGTAGGCGTTTGCCCAATTTTCCAGCTGAGCGGTCCATGCCAGGGGGCAGATGACGTTAACGTTAATGCCGTCGGGACCCCACTCGGTTGCAGCAACGCGGCTGAGACCGCGGATGCCTTCCTTGGCGGCAGCATAGGCGCACTGGCCGAAGTTGCCGAAAAGACCTGCGCCGGAGGCAAAGTTGATAACGCTGCCCTTGGCGGCCTTCAGATAGGGATAGCAAGCCTTCATGTAGTAGAAAGCTGCATAAAGTCCGGAATAAAGGGCAAGATTGAACTGTTCGGTGGTGTGGTCGGCGAGGGTAACGCCGGATGCGGAAGCCTGAGCATTATTGATGAGAACATCAATGCCGCCAAACTCTGCAACGGCCTTTTCAACAGCTGCATTTACAACGGCCTCGTTATCGGACTCGGCAGAAACGTCAGCCTGAATGGGGAGGACTTTTACACCATAGAGACGCTCAAGCTCTTCCTTTGCGTCCTCAAGCTTCTTAAGGTTGCGGCCGGTGATAACAATGTTTGCGCCTTCCTTGGCGTAAGCGGTGGCGATGCCATAGCCGATGGAGCCGCAGCTTCCGTCAGAAAGAGTGGCACGGCCTGCGCCGGTGATGAGTACAGTTTTTCCGGTCAAAAATCCCATAGTAATATTCCTTTCTTGTTGCAATATATAAAGCTTCGCAAAACCACAAAAACGGCGGCGCGATAATCTTCCTGCCTCTATTATAAAAGTTTGTAGCTTTTTTGTAAATATGTTTTCTAAAAGTTAAAAATTTAATTAAATTTACCGCTTATATCTGCAAATATCGGTAAAAAAATAACAATACCCCATATCGAATGGGCATATTTTAGACGAAAGGTTAAAAATTTATGAAGGTATTTTCATTTGGGTGCAGACCTTATGATGAAGTTGAGCTTTTTGAAAGGTTTTCCCGGGAAATGGGCATAAATCTTGGCTGCACAAAACAGAGTCTGAGGGAGGATAGTCTCCATCTTGCCATGGGGGCAGACTATGTTTCCGTTCTCACAGAAGGGGTGGAT
>JAFYUG010000214.1 GCA_017558545.1 Oscillospiraceae bacterium
ACGTCGCTACGCTCCTCGCAATGACAGACGGGGTGCGGATTGCCATGTCGCTACGCTCCTCGCAAGGACAGACGGGGTGCGGATTGCCACGTCGCTACGCTCCTCGCAATGACAGACGGGGCAGATTGCCGCGTCAAATCAGTTCCCTCCTCGCGGCATAGCCGCTGCAGTCGAATGCTAAAAATATGCCACCGGCATATTTTCTTAACGCATCGACTCGCAATGACATAATGTTAAATTCCCCTACAGCACCAAGGAGAATCCCGTATGAAAAGCAGGAAGAAACAAAACTGGATAAGCACCCTTGCTTTTGTGCTGGTTTTTCTTGCGGGCTTGTCCTTGATGTTGTATCCCACAGTGAGCAATTACTGGAACGAAAAACTTCAATCTCAGGTTATTGTTGAATACGATAACTCCATGAACGCCATAGACCCGGAGACCTATGAAATCAAAATGACTGAGGCTCGCATTTATAATGCAAGTCTGGCCACCCGATCTAACCCCTATCTGCTAACTCCGGAGCAGAAGGAACTCTATCCCACCATGCTGCAGCTGAACGATAGTTCAAGCCCCATGGCCTACATAGAGATACCTTCCCTTGGCGTTAATCTTCCCATTTACCACGGCACCGATGAGAACACCCTAAAAACCGCCGTTGGTCACATGGAATGGACAAGTCTTCCTGTTGGCGGCGAGAGCACCCACTGCGTCATAAGCGGCCACCGCGGCCTGCCCTCCGCGGAGCTTATGACCAACATAGACCAAATGGAAAAGGGCGATGTATTTTATATCCATGTTTTGGGCGATACTCTCAAGTACCGTGTGGATAAAATAAGCGTAGTCCTGCCCGATGATATGAAGGATGTTCTCATAACCGAGAGCAAGGACTATGTCACCCTCGTAACCTGCACCCCTTACGGCATCAATAGCCACCGCCTTTTGGTAAGAGGCGAGAGAGTTGCAGACACCGCATCCGCAATTGAGGCTGCGGATATTCCCGGCGAGGTGGAGTTTATAGAACCCGTATATGTTGCTATTGCCGTTTTGGCAGTTGGCGGCATTTTGACCGTTTTGGTCTTGGCCTTTAGTGGAGGCCGCAAGAAAAAGGAGTCCAAAAATGAGAAAATTGAGGAAAAAACTGAATAAACTCGGCTTTCTTGGTGCTCTTTGCCTTTGCCTTGTGAGCTTTTCCCTTAATGTTTACGCCATAGGCTCCATCACCGTGAAGGTGGAGGAAGCCCGCGCCGATTTGGACATCAACATCTGCCCCGTGGCCGAGGTGGACGGCAAGCTCATAGGAGATTTTGCCTCTCTTGGTCTTACTCAGGAGCAGATGATAAAGGAGTCTCTCCGCCGCAGCAGCGCCCAGACTCTTTATGAGTATGTGACTAAAAACGGCCTGCCCTCCACGGTTATTAAGACCGACGCGCAGGGCGTTGCCCGCTTCCCCGGGGCTACCGAGGCCATTTACCTCATTTGGGAGGATAGCGACGGCCTTAATTTCTCCCCCTTCCTTGTGTCCGTGCCCACCATTGTTGGCGAGAGCGTGACTTTTGACGTCACCGCCGAGCCCAAGGCTGATGACCCCGAGCTTACCCCCACTCCCCCTCCCACGCCCACACCTACTCCCCCCGGCCCCACGCCTCCCCCCGATCTGCCTCAGACCGGTACGGATATGCTGCCCATTTGGCTGCTCATAGGCTTTGGCGCAGTGGTGCTCCTTGTTGGTGTTGTGCTGCTTCTGCCCGCAAAGAGGAAGGAGCAGGAAAATGCGTAGGCGAGTATGGGGTATAATCCTCGTTATTTTGGGAATTGCCATGCTCATCACCGGCGGCACCATGTATAGCCGCCATCTTGATAAGGTTGCTTCCGCCGAGCGCAACACCGCCACTTTGATGGACGGTCTCAAGCGGGAGCTTGAACTGCGCCACGGAAAGGGTTCTCTCCCCAATGTTGATAAGGACGAAGAGGGAGAGATAATCTACCCCGAGATGGACACCGCCGATTACTACGGCCTTGCCATGATAGGCATCATCCGCGTGCCCAGCTGCGGCGTGGAGCTGCCTGTGCTCAGCGATTGGAGCTATAATAAGCTTGAGTACGCCCCCTGCCGCTATTCTGGCAACATCTATGCCGGCGACCTTGTGCTGATGGGGCATAACTACACCTGCCATTTCAAGCCCTTGAAAAAGGTGGCGCTAGGCGCCGAGGTGGAGTTTGAGGATGTTAACGGCATCGTTTGGAAGTATAGAGTTGATGCAATCGACTCCATCCACCGCAGCGATGTGGACGCCCTGCCCTCTGAGCATGAGCTTATTTTGTTCACCTGCGAGGAATACGGAGTCTACCGCTTCGTGGCCCGCTGCTCCCTGGTGGAGACCATAGAGCCGGAAATTATAGCCGAGGAATAAGTTAAAATAAAAAATCGGGTGCAAAAGGCGGACTCACATAGAAATTTATACGCTCCAAAGTGTATCTTTTCCCGCAATACTTCGAAAAAAATCCATGGCAGGCGACAGCCTTGCCATGGATTTTTTCTTTGTCTTTGGTGTGTTTTTCTTTTGCCACTTCTTTTTGCACAAGCAAAAAGAAATGGCGCGTAATTCTCTCTAAAAACTAAAACGAAGCAATAACCACGTATTTTCGGAACGGTCAAGACCGTTCCCTACGGTGGAGGGTGCAGTGCAAGCGGGACGTAGGGGACGCCGTCCCCTACAAAAGGCGTAAAGTAAAATCATAGTCATTGCGAGGAGGCCGAAGGCCGACGTGGCAATCCGTACCCCCTTGGCGCCCCCTATGGGGAAGCTTTATGGCCTTTCTCTTTAATATAAAATAAATCTCCATCTATATATTTACATTCGGGAGATTTTTGTATATAATATCATGGCAAAAATATGCGAAGGAGCAACGCATGGCTTTTCAGCAATGCTCCGCTCCGCTGCTTGATGATAAATAAAAATTTGAGAAAAGGAATCCAAAGCTATGGCAATTATCGAATTTGATGAATACAAAGTTAAGCTCAATGCCCTTCACCCCACCCTCAAGGATCTCGAGGCTGCTCTGAAGCTGGACGAGACAAAGGAAGAGCTGGATGCTCTCCGCAAGGAAAGCGAAAAAGACGGTTTTTGGAACGACGTTAAGGCCGCTCAGAAAAACCAGCAGAGAAGCAAGCAGCTTGAGAACAAAATCAACGGCTACGCAAAGCTTGAAAACGCATGGGATGACCTCTACACCATCTGCGAGATGGCCATTGAAGAGGACGATGACTCCATGCTGGAAGAGCTGGTTGCTGGCTACGATGAGTTCGAAAAGAAGCTGGAGCAGACCCGTCTGCAGACCCTGCTCAGCGGCGAATATGACTCCAACAACGCCATCCTCTCCATCCACCCCGGTGCCGGCGGCACCGAGGCTCAGGACTGGGCCAGCATGCTCTACCGTATGTACACCCGCTGGACCGAGCGTCAGGGCTACAAGTACACCCTTCTCGACTGGCAGGACGGCGAAGAAGCCGGCATAAAGAGCGCCACCATCCGCATTGAGGGCGAGAATGCCTACGGCTTCCTGAAGAGCGAGAGCGGCGTTCACCGCTTGGTGCGCGTATCTCCCTTTGACGCCTCCGGCCGCCGCCAGACTTCCTTTGCCGCCGTTGAGGTTATGCCCGAGATGGACGACAATAACGACATCGAAATCCGCGAAGAGGACATCGAAATGCAGGTGTTCCGTTCTTCCGGCGCAGGCGGCCAGAAGGTTAACAAGACCTCTTCCGCAGTTCGCCTTATCCACAAGCCCACTGGCATCGTTGTTTCCTGCCAGGTTGAGCGCAGCCAGTTCCAGAACCGCGACGCCTGCATGACCATGCTGAAGGCTCGCCTTGCTGAAATCAAGGAACGCGAGCACCTTGAGAAGATTTCCGACATCAAGGGCGTTCAGATGAAGATAGACTTCGGCTCTGCTATCCGCTCCTACGTTTTCATGCCCTACACCCTTGCCAAGGATAGCCGCACCGCTTTTGAAAACGGCAACATCGGCGCTGTTATGGACGGCGACATTGACGGCTTCATCAATGCTTACCTGAGCATGAACGCCAAGAAGTAAAGAAAAGATATGAAGAAAAGCGAAGTTAAGCTTATAAGCATACTTTTGGTGCTTATTCTGGCGGTTTTCGGCGGCACTGCCCGCATGCGCCCCGTATTCGAGCACAGCTATGCTCCCCTGCCTCCTGTTGTAAGCGAGCCTGCGGAGCCTTCCTCTCCTGCCGAGCCCTCCCAGCCTTCCGACCCCGGCGAGAACACCCCCGAGGTGGAGACCACTCCCGAGCCGGTGCCCGAGAGCGAATTTTTCACCATCAACATGATTGGCGACTGCACTCTGGCCTCCGTAAGCTACTATCAGGGCACAGCTCAGGGCTATGACACCGTTATAAACGGTGACTGGGCATATCCCTTCTCCCTCACCGCCGAGCTTTTTGCCGACGATGATTTGACCTTTGCAAACCTTGAATGCTCCCTCACCGACTCCAATAACCGCACCGACAAGACCTTCACCTTCAAGTGCTCCCCCGACTATGCCAACATCATGGTTGAGGGCAATGTGGAGTTTGTAACCTTGGCCAACAACCATGTTCTTGACTACGGCCAGGAGGGTTATCAGGACACCAAGGACGCTCTGGACGCCGTTAATATAGGTTACGCAGGCAGAGATGAATACGCCATCTACGAAACCGAAAGCGGCCTGCGCGTTGGCGTTTATGCCCTTTCCTTCGGCACCACCGCTCAGGTGAAGGCCGGTATGGAAGCTTTGAAGGCTCTTGAGCCCGACTTTATCATCGCCGCCATGCACTGGGGCGACGAGGGCAGCTACACCGTTAACGCCGACCAGATTACTCTGGCTCACGCCTGCATAGACGAGGGCGCAGATTTTGTCTACGGCAGCCACCCCCACACTCTCCAGCCCTACGAGCTCTACAAGGGCAAGTATATCTACTACTCCATGGGCAACTGGACCTTCGGCGGCAACACCGACCCCAGAGATAACGACACCTTCATTCTCCGTCTGACCCTTGAAAAGACCCCCGACGGCGAGGTCAGCGTTATCGAGAGAGAGCATATCCCCGCAGCCTGCTCCGGCGTTGAAAACGGCAACGACTACCGCCCCGTTCTCTACGAAGAGGGCAGCGAGGAATATAAGCGCGTTCTCAGCAAGCTGGACGGCTCTTTCACCGGTCAGAACCTCTCCATTGGCTACGAATACTCCAACAACGAATGATGATACAGATGAGATAAGGATATGAAAGCTAAAAAAATAGTTTCCTGCATTATCCTGATTATCGCAATTATCGCCGCGGCAGCCCTCATAATGGCCCGCGGCGGTTTTGTAGGCGGCGAAATTCAGGACATATTGGACGATGTTATCTCCACCACCCCGGAGCCTACTCCCGAGCCTACGCCCACGCCCACGCCTACACCTACGCCTACACCCACTCCCACACCTACGCCCACGCCTACACCTACGCCCACCCCCGAGCCTGAATACTTCACCATCAGCATGGTGGGCGACTGCACCATTTCCAGCAGCCAGCACTACAAGGGCTCTTCCGTGGGCTACGAGGCTGTTATGGGCGGCGACTTTGCCTATCCCTTCTCCGGCACAAAGGAGTTTTTCGAGGGTGATTACCTCTCCATCGCCAATATGGAAGGCTGCCTCACCACCGCCGCATATAATAACGGCGGCACCTTCGTGTTCAAGTCCGACCCCGAGTACGCAAAAATCTTCACCGAAGGCAGCATAGAGATGGTTGTGCTGGGCAACAACCACACCAATGACTATCTTGAGCAAGGTCGCCTTGATACTCAGGCCGCTTTGACCGCCGAGGGCATTTACTGGGCAGCTGATGACGACATAAGCATCTATCAGAGCGAAGACGGCATCAAGATTGGCGTTTACTCCAAGCTTTACCCCACTCTTAATCAGGTTTTGGCAGGCGTAGAGCGCCTCAAGACCGAGGGCTGCGACATTATCATCGCCGGACTTCACTGGGGTCTTGAGGGCAAATACAGACCCACCACCGATCAGGAGACCATAGGCCGCGCCGCCATAGACGCAGGCGCCCACATTATCTACGGCAGCCACCCCCATGTTCTTCAGCGCACCGAGGAATATAATGGCGGAATTATCCTTTATTCCCTGGGCAACTATTCCTTCGGCGGCAACACCAATCCCAGAGACAAGGACACCGCCATTGCCCGAGTAAGCATCAAGCGCGATATTGACGGCAGCATAAGCATTGATTCTCTTGAGCTTATCCCCTGCTCCCTCAGTGGCAGCCAAAACTATAATAATTATCAGCCCGTACCCTATGAAGAGGGCAGCGCGGAATATGAGCGCACTATGACCAAGCTCGACGGCAGCTTCACAGGTCCTGACCTGACCATTGACTACAGCGCCTTCCACACCGCCACCCCCTCGCCTTCCGCAGCGCCCACCCCTGC
>JAFYUG010000215.1 GCA_017558545.1 Oscillospiraceae bacterium
GACGTCTTGAAAATGTGGGCGCAGACCTCAGTAACTTGGTTAATGCTGACCACGACGGAATTGGTATGTGGCTGGTTATACTGGATGAAAACGGCGATCTTGCCGGCTCCATCTCCAGCATGCCCGATGTTTCCGTTCTCGAAAAGCTTATTGACGAGCAGGGCGACCGCATTATTTCTGCCTGCGAAAATCTTGTTTTGGAAATTGACCTTAACGAGAAAATTGCCGAAAGAGCTCTTGAGCTTGCCGAGAAATATAATAAGAAGGTATATGCCATCGTCGGCAACCTCAGCGTTATAATCCCCCATAAGCATGATTATCTTCGCCGTACAGCCTGCTTCATCTGCAACGAGGTGGAATGCGGAAAGATTTTTGAAACCGATGTAGAGAACTATACTCCCTCTCAGATGCTGGACTTCCTTGTTGTTGAAGGCGCCAAGCTTGGCATCCCCTCCATGGTTGTAACTATGGGCGCTCTCGGCAGCGTATATTATGACTCCACCACCGGCGAAAAGGGTATTTGCCCCGCTGTTCCCACCCGCCTTGTGGACTCCTGCGGCGCAGGTGACGCATTCTTCTCCGGAACTGTTATGGCTCTCACAAAGGGAATGCCTCTCAGCGAGGCCGTTAAATATGGCTCCCGCCTTGCATCCCTCACCATTTCTTCCGACGGCAGCGCCTGCCCAATAATGCCCGACTTCTTTAACGAGCAGCTGAAGCTTTTCTAAATAAAAAAACCGACTATCAAAGATAGTCGGTTTTTTGTTATCTGTAGTGATAAAATCTCTCGGGCTTCGGTCGGTATTTTACGCCCGAAACAAGTCCCACCGCAGCAAACAGCGAGAATATGGAAGAGCCGCCGTAGCTGAAGAAGGGGAGGGTAAGACCGATAACGGGAGTGAGGCCTGTGCACATACCAATGTTCTGGAAGGTCTGGAACAAAAGTGTACCTGCAACGCCGAGACATACAAGGCTACTCATAAGGTTTTTACTGGTGAGGCCTATATATGTGCATCGAATGATGATTGCCATAAGAAGAACAAAGACGATTATGCACCCGAACATACCAAGCTCTTCGCCTATAACGGAGAGGATAAAGTCCGTGTGCTTTGCGGGGTTGGAGCTGGGATTTTGGGTCTGGGGACCTTTGCCGAGTCCCGTTCCCCAGAACTGACCTGAGGCAAGAGCCAGCTTACTCTGGTTAGTCTGCCAAAGATAACCGTCGCCGGTGGGGTCAATGGAGGGATCGTAGGGGGCAAGAATACGTGCCTTCTGATAATCCTTGAAGAAGTTTTCCCATGCAAAGGGTATAAGAGCTGCAAAAGCTGCGATGCCAAGAACGAACCAATAAAGCTTCAAACCGGCGAAATAAAGCATGATGGCGAAAATGAAGAAGAAAACAAGTGCGCTTCCAAGGTCGCGGGAGATAACAATGATAAGACCGAAGAAAATAACGAAATGAACAGCAACCTGAGCCACTGAAATAACATGGTTGAGGTTTTTGTATTCCTTCAGATAGCTTATATGCTTAGCCATCAAAACAATATAAATAATTTTAACTATTTCCGAGGGCTGAATTCCTATGCCCATGAATCGAATCCAGCTCTTGTTACCGGTACCGTCGTCAGCTCCGAAAGGCACAAGAGCCAAAAGAAGAGCAACACTGATAACAAATAAAATGGCCCATTTATCCGCGATAACATCAAGGTCAAGAATTGTAAGCAGAATAAAGAGCAGTATTCCGATAAATATACCGAAGCTCTGAACAAAAACGAACTTAAATGATCCGCTTTCATAAGCCTTGGTTGCACTTCCAATGGCGATAAGGCCATATATGGAGCAAATCATGCAAAGAGAAAAAAGCACCATGTCGGAGCGCTTCATAAATTCAATTGCATGGGGTTTGATTTTTCTTAAAAAGTTAATGGTGCTCACCTCGCAGTGCAGTAGAAAATACCATCGGTTTCCATCCAAATGGCATCATTTATATTCCAAAAATGTTACACCATAGTTTAACATAATATTTTTCTTAAGGCAAGCTAACTTTTAGCTTGATAGCGGGTAAATTTAGGTTTATAATATCATCGAATATGTATGGAGACGAAAAGATGATTATATATACAAAGAACGAACTTGAAACGGAACAGGCGGGAGCCGAGTTTGCTGCCAAGCTTCCCGGCGGAAGTGTTGTTGCCTTCCTGGGCGACCTTGGCGCAGGCAAAACTGCCTTTGTCCGCGGCATGGCTCGCGGCATGGGCATAACTAGCCGCGTTAACAGCCCTACCTTTACAATTGTCAATGAATATATAGGCGAAAGAGAGCTTTATCATTTCGATATGTATCGTCTCGGCTCTTCCGATGAGCTTTTTGATATAGGCTGGGAAGACTATCTCTCCCGCGGCGGTGTTTGTGCCGTTGAATGGAGCGAAAATGTTTCCGATGCCTTTGAAGGAGACGAAATCGTGGTTAAGATTGAAAAGCTTTCTGCCACAGAGAGAAAAATAAGCATAGGGGAGGAGAAGATATGATTATTCTTGCCCTTGAATCCTCTGCCAAGGCCGCTTCCGTTGCCCTTAGTAAGGACGGAAGCCTGCTTGCTCAGAGTTATCAGTTCAGCGGCCTTACCCATAGCCGCACCCTTCTTCCCATGGCGGAAGATCTTCTGAAGAATGCCGGATTAACTATGGCCGATGTGGACTGCGTTGCCGTTGCCCATGGCCCCGGTTCTTTCACCGGTGTTCGCATCGGTGTCTCCGCTGCCAAAGGCCTTTGCTGGGGTGCTGATAAGCCCGCCGTTGGAGTTTCCACCCTTGAGGCTATGGCATGGAACGGTGAGTATGCAGGAGACGGCACGGTAATCTGCTGCGCCATGGATGCCCGCAGAAATCAGGTTTATAACGCTCTCTTCACCTTTGAAAACGGCGCTCCCAAACGCCTTAGCAAGGATAGAGCCATTTCCCTCAGAGAACTTTGCGACGAGCTCAAGGATATAAGCGCTCCTATTGTTGTGGTTGGCGACGGTGCTGAGCTTTGCTATAAGTTCCTTGCCGGTGAGCTTACTAATGTTTCCATTGCTCCTGAGAGCATAAGAATGCAGAACGCATGGGGCGTATGCCGCAGTGCCGAGAAGGCCGAAAGCGCACCCGCATCCGCGCTTTTGCCCGTTTACCTTAGACTTTCTCAGGCGGAAAGAGAACGCCTTGAAAGAATGAATAAATAATAATTATATAAAAGGAGATATAGAAATGAGCCAGGTTCACATTTTTGATCACCCTCTTATTCAGCATAAGCTTTCCATCCTCCGCGATGAGAACACCGGTGTTAAGGAATTCCGCGAGCTTATAAGCGAAATCGCAATGCTTATGTGCTATGAAGCCACCCGCGACCTCCCCACCGAGGAAGTTACCATCAAGACCCCCGTTGCCGAGGCAAAGGTACGCCGCCTCGCAGGTAAGAAGCTTGCCGTTGTTCCCATTCTCCGCGCAGGTCTTGGCATGGTTGACGGTATGCTGGCTATGCTTCCTTCCGCAAAGGTTGGTCATATCGGTCTTTATCGCGACCCCGAAACTCTTGAGCCTGTTGAGTATTATTGCAAGATGCCCAGCGATATCGCAGAGCGCGATGTTATCATTGTTGACCCCATGCTTGCCACCGGAGGCAGCGCTATCGCAGCCTGCGACTTCATGAAGAATAAGTATGGCTGCCGCAGCATCAAGTTCATGTGCATCATTGCTTCTCCCGAAGGCATTGCTGCTATGCATGAAGCTCACCCCGATGTAAACATCTATGTTGCCGGCGAAGACGAGTGCCTCAACGACCATGGCTACATCGTTCCCGGTCTGGGTGATGCAGGCGACAGAATTTTCGGCA
>JAFYUG010000216.1 GCA_017558545.1 Oscillospiraceae bacterium
ATCTTAGTCATTGCGAGGACTTGGCTCCCCCTCTGGGGGAGCTGTCAGCGAAGCTGACTGAGAGGGCTGGCGCTCATGGCAATCCGTACTCCCCTTGGCTCTCCCTATGGAGAGCCGTAATGCCCTACAAAAAACCTCAGGTTGTCTGCACAACCTGAGGTTTTTCGGTTTATTCGGTTCTGAGAGCCTCAACGGGGTCTTTCTTGGCGGCAACGCGGGAGGGAATAAGGCCTGCAATCAGGGTAAGCAGGGCGCTTATGATAATCAGCGCTGCGCCGCCTTCGGGAGGCAGGGCGGCCTTTAATCCTTCAAGACCGGTGTAGTGCAGCAAAATCGCATTGATGGGCACAATGAGAATGAGCGTGACCACTATGCCAACTATACCTGCGCTTAGACCAACTATCATAGTCTCGGCGTTAAATACGCGGCTTACGTCCCTTTTACTTGCACCAACAGCGCGAAGTATACCGATTTCCTTGGTGCGCTCCTGAACGGAAATAAGGGTAATAACGCCAATCATGATGGAGGAGACCACGAGGGCGATGGAGACAAAGGCGATAAGCAGATAGCTTATGCCGCTGATAATTGAGGTTATGGAGCTCATGAGCAGAGCAACATAGTCGGTATACTCAATATAATCCTCTTCGGGAACGGAGGCGTTATACTCGGCAATTATGTCGGCAATGAGATCCTTATCTGCAAAGGTGGTAGCGTAAATGTTGATGGAGGTGGGGCTTTCGGGGTCAACGTAGCCAAGAAGGTCCATGTTGTCCTCGTAGTTGCCCTCGCTGAGGGTGGGGGGCATGAAGTTATCGTAGAGGTAGTTAAACTGCCATGCCTCGAAGGGAGCCATGCCCATGTAGGCAAGCTTCATCTCGTCCCCTTCAAGAATCATGTCCAAAGCGGAGGCAAGATTATCCTGGCTGAGAGCGGCCATCTGGGCGGAAACTGCGTCGGCGTAACCCTGACGAATCTGGGCATCCATGGCAACTTCAACCTGCTCGCAAAGGGCTTCGTCGCTCATTTCGCCTATATAACCCATGATGGTGGCCTCATCCACGCCCATTTCCGTGGCGTACTGGGTAACTATCATTTCCTCTATGCTCTCTCTTGTGAGCTGAGCCATCTGCTGCTCCACCATGGTGGAAACATATTCCTCGGCGGGCTCCATTGAAACGCTCAGATAGGCCTCGGCCTTCTCGGCGGTGGAGAGAGCGGAAAGATGCTCGGTGATGGCCGCCTTTTTCTCTTCGTCGGAAGGCTCAATTTCCTCGCCGGTGGCGAAGGGAAGGGCGGAGAAAACGTCAATTTCGGGATTTTCCTGCTGGGAGAGGACGATGTCCATATTCATGGTGGCATCAATGGCGTACTCTGTGAGAGCATTGGTGTAGCCAATGGCACCGGACACCATGGTGGAGGTGGATTCAGCGTTGGGGCGAACTATACCCACAACCTTCAAAGGTGTGCCCACATCGCTGCCGTTATAGAGGTAGTCCATGCCGGCATCGGTGAGGGACATATCCACATAGCTGTCCGTGAGGGCGTCGTAGCGGTAATACTCAGCAGGGAGAATGAGCTTGAAATCAATATCGGCAATTTCCTCGTAGGTCCAGCTCATCTGCTCGGCCTCATATTCCTCGCCGTCGCGAATGGCAACAAGGCCTTCGTCAATCTGACTCTTGGAAACAAGACCAAGGGCATAGAGCATAAGGTCGCTCATTTCGTTGTGGGAGTCAAGGAAGATAACAACCTCATCGTAGAGCGTGGGCCAGCTTCCCCAAAGAAGATCATACTGCTCTTTAACGGTGTCGCTTATAAGCTCGCCGTTTTCGCCGGTGAGCAGCTCTTCCCAAACATTGAAGCCTGCGTACATGCTGCCCATGGAAGAGGAGAAGAAAGAGGAGAAATCGCCGCCATACATGGTGGACATAGCATCCTGCATAAATTCCATAACGTCGCTCTTTATTATAACGCCGTCGGGGTCTTTGGTGTAAAAGTCAAAGGCAAAGTCATAGGTGTAGCGGATGGTGGCAAGGTCAGAAATGCCGTTGCCGCCCTCGTCGAGGAAGGATTTGAAGGCGCGGAGATTATTTCTGCGTGTTTCGGCGTTGAGCATGGAGTCCATCATGTCCACCATGATGTGGGAGGAATATACCTTGTCCGTATCGTGGCCTGTGCTCTCCTCGTAGTTTTCGCCCATCATGTTAAGCATCATGGCGCCCATGTCCACAATTTCGCTTTCTATGGTTATGGGGTAGCTGGAGAGGGTGTCCTCCTGAACCTGGTTTATATATGTGTTTATGCCGTTGCTGAGAGAGAGGATGAGGGCTATGCCGATTATGCCTATGCTGCCTGCAAAGGCGGTGAGTATGGTGCGGCCCTTCTTGGTCATCAGGTTGTTGAGGGAGAGAGAGAAAGCGGTGAAAAGGCTCATGGAAGGCTTTTTGAGACGCTTGTTCATTTGGGCGGGCTTCTCCGGATCCGCTTCAAAGGGAGCGGTGTCGTCCACTATCTCGCCGTCCTTGAGGCGGACTATGCGAGTGGCGTAGGCGTCCGCAAGCTCGGGGTTGTGGGTTACCATGATGACCAACTTCTCACGGGCAATCTCCTTGAGGATATCCATAACCTGAACGCTGGTTTCGCTGTCCAGCGCACCGGTGGGCTCGTCGGCAAGGAGAATGTCGGGGTCGTTAACAAGGGCGCGGGCAATGGCAACGCGCTGCATCTGTCCGCCGGAAAGCTGGTTGGGGCGCTTTTTCATCTGGTCGGCGAGGCCAACGCGGGTGAGTGCATCCTGAGCTCTTTTTCTGCGCTCGGTCTTGTTTACGCCGGAGAGGGTGAGGGCAAGCTCAACATTGCGGAGAACGCTCTGATGAGGAATAAGGTTATAGCTCTGGAAAACAAAGCCTATGGAATGATTGCGATAGCTATCCCAATCGGCGGCGGAAAAATCCTTGGTGGAGCGGCCGTTTATTATAAGGTCGCCTTCGCTATAATGGTCAAGGCCGCCTATGATGTTCAGCATGGTGGTTTTGCCGCAGCCGGAGTGACCCAGTATGGCCACAAACTCGCTTTCCCGGAAGCTGAGGTTTATTCCCTTCAGCGCCTGCACCTTGCTGCTGCCTGCTGAATAGTCCTTTTTAATGTTGATAAGATTAAGCATGTAATATTCTCCCAAAAATTTCAGCTGCCTTTAAGTATAATACAGAATTCGGTTGAATTAAAGAGAAAACAGGAGTATTTACAAATTATTTACATTGATACCCTTTGAAGGCGAAAAAATGGGCAAAATAGCATTTAAAAAATTTTTTTAATTTTTTTGAAAAAAGCTATTGACAAATGCTCGGATATTTGTTATCTTAAATGAGCGCTTTGGCCCAGTAGTTCAGTCGGTTAGAACGCCAGCCTGTCACGCTGGAGGTCGACGG
>JAFYUG010000217.1 GCA_017558545.1 Oscillospiraceae bacterium
CCGTAGGTGGCCATGACTCTGTGCACACTGTCCATAAGATATTCGTTCTTCACAAGATACAGCGCAAGAAAGGCCTCAATGAAGATAATGCATAAAACCATTGTGTCCATAAATTTAATCCCTCCGGGAAAATAATGCAGCCATTATAACCTATAGCGCACAACAAAGCTATAAAAAAATAAGTCAGTGTTATTATCACTGACCAAAAATTCAATATTTAACAAAAATAGCCTTGACTTTCGCGCGCGCGTAATGGTAGAATAACTTGCTATGTATGCAAAAAGCGGAAGCGATATGCCTCCACTTTTATCTGAGTACAGTATAGCATCACTAAAGCGTAAAATCAACACCGGCGGTGAAGAACTTGACAACACTGCCGGGTGTTTCAAAACATTAAGGAGAGTGCGCCAATGCCAAAAGATGTCATGTATGGCAAGACTCTGCGAAAGAGCTTTGCCCGCACCCAGGAGATTATGGATATGCCCAACCTCCTGGAGATCCAGAAGAGTTCCTATAAGTGGTTCCTTGAGACCGGTCTTCGTGAGGTCTTCAAGGACGTGGATTCCGTCAGCGACTATTCCGGTAATCTTGAGCTGAGCTTCATCGACTATTCCATGAACGAGAAGCCCAAGTACAACGAGGAAGAGTGCAAGGCAAGAGATGCAACATTTGCAGCTCCCCTCAAGGTCAGAGTGCGCCTGCGCAACAAGGAGACCGAGGAGATTAAGGAGCAGGAGATCTTCATGGGTGATTTCCCCCTGATGACCGCCGGCGGTACCTTTATCATCAACGGTGCAGAGCGCGTTATCGTTTCTCAGATTGTCCGTTCTCCCGGTATGTACTTCTCCAGAGAGATCGACAAGGCCATGATCAGCACCTACGGTTCCACCGTTATTCCCTATCACGGCGCATGGCTCGAGTATGAGACCGATGCAAACGACGTTTTCTACGTCCGCATCGACAAGAACCGCAAGCTGCCCATCACCTGGTTCATTAAGGCCATGGGTGCCTACGATGCAGAGCGCCCCGCCACCTGGCTGAGCATGATCGACAACACCGCTGTCGGCGTTGTCACCAATGAGCGCATCAAGGAAGTCTTCGGTGAGGACGAGCGTATCGTTGCCACCCTGGACAAGGACACCAGCGAAAGCCGCGATGAGTGCCTGCTGGAGATCTACCGCAAGCTGCGTCCCGGCGATCCCCCCACTGTTGAATCCGCAGAGACCCTGCTGGACGGTCTGTTCTTTGACCGCCGCCGCTATGAGATCTCTGATGTTGGCCGTTACAAGTTCAACAAGAAGATGAGCCTCTTCCCCCGTATCGCAGGCTTCAAGCTTCTCGAGGCTGTTGCAGACCCCTTCACCGGTGAGCTGCTGGCCGAAGAGGGCGAGTTCGTTTCCCGCGAGAAGGCACAGGAGATTGCAGATGCAGGCGTTATCAGCGTCTACCTTGAGGCTGATGGCAAGAAGGTTCGCGTCTTCTCCAACGGCATGGTTGACATCCGCCGCTTTGTTGACTTTGATCCCGCAGAGCTGGGCATCTAGGAAAAGGTCCGCGGCATCATCATGAAGCAGCTGTGCGAGCAGTTCCAGGGCGATGCCCTCAAGGCTGCCATCAAGGAGAACATTGACATCCTTATCCCCAAGCACATTGTTGCAGACGACATGTTCGCCTCTATCAACTATCTCAACTGCCTTGCCAACGGCATCGGCACTGCTGACGATATCGACCATCTGGGCAAC
>JAFYUG010000218.1 GCA_017558545.1 Oscillospiraceae bacterium
TACCGTAACCGCCGCCGGTCACACCGAGGGCAAAGAAGTAGTAGAAAACGAAGTAGCCGCCACCTGCACTGTAGACGGTAGCTACGACACCGTGGTCTACTGCTCCGTTTGCGATGCAGAGCTGAGCAGAGTTCCCACTAAAGTACCCGCCGCCGGCCATACCATCGTAAAGGTAGAGGCAAAGGCACCCACTTGCACCGAGGCTGGTTACGAAGCATACGAGTACTGCACTGAGTGCGACTACACCACTTACGTTGAGATTCCTGCCGCACATAAAATGGTAGATGTAGAGGCAAAGGAAGCCACCTGCACTGAGGACGGTTATACCGCCCACAAGGCATGCTCCGAATGTGACTACACCGTAGGCAAGGAAGTAATTGCCGCCGGTCACACTATCGCTCAGGGTGATGCCCAGACCAAGACCTGCGAACAGGATGGCTGGGAAGCCTATGAGTACTGCACCGAGTGCGACTATACCACTAAGGTAGTTATCCCCGCCGGTCACACTATCGCTCAGGGTGAAGCCCAGACCAAGACCTGCACTCAGGACGGTTGGGCAGCATACGAGTACTGCACTGAGTGCGACTATACCACCAAGGAAGTCATTCCTGCTGGTCACAACTATGTAGACGGCAAGTGCGATGCTTGCGGCGAAGCTGATCCCGATGCTTTCGCACCCGATATCGGTAACGGTAGCACCATCGTCGCTCCTGATGAAAACGGCACTGTAACCGTTAAGGCAGGAAACACCAGCATAGTTGTTAATGCGCCCGAAGGCGGTTGGAAGATTGGTGAAAACACCTTCACCGTATCTAGCACCAATGACGTAGCCTGCGTTGTTCTTGTCAAGACCGGCGACAGCTACAAGGTGCTCTCCGCAACTACCGATGAAAATAGTATTCATAGCTTCACTGCAACTCTTGACGCAGACAGCGAAATAGTAGTTGCAATGAAAGGTGACATAGATGGAAATGGACGACTGTCAGCAACTGAGGTCACCCAGATCAAATATGCTCAGCTTAGAAAGGGAAGCTTGGATACACTTCAGACCCACATCGCAGACGTGGATGGCAACGGACGACTGTCAGCAACCGAAGTCACCCAGATAAAGTACGCACAGCTTAGAAAAGGCTCGCTTTCTTGGTAAAAGGAGAAGATTATTATGAAAAAAATACTTTCCGTTTTTCTGGCAATAGTCATGATTATGTCTCTCTGCAGCGGCATCATTGTTAATGCAGCCGGAGACGATGCAGTTATTGCCGTGGCACAGGGCAATTACACCCAGAGCGCTGATGCACAGGATATCACCATTCGCATTTCTACCCCCGGTGTAGGAGAAGCATACTGCACCTTTGGTATTTATGAAACTGTTCTTCCTGAAGGTTTTGTGGTTAAGAGCATTACCAACAACAATACTAATCAGCCCATCGTTGAAGATGATGTAAATCTGGATTATGGTGCACTTACCTATTTCTCCACCAGCGATAATATCCCCGCTGATACTTACTACGATGTAGTTATCTCTGCTCCTGCTAATGCTATTGGCGATGTAGAAGTTACTTTTGTTGGCATCGAAGTCGCAAAGGATGGCGGTGATACCATGCTGGCTGAAATTGATGAACTCACTACCACCGTCACCATCAACGCTGCTCCCACTGCAGCCTACACCGCTGAGCTCGCAGGTCCTGCAGCTGCTCTTACCGTAGGTGATGAGTTCACTGTTGACGTTGTTGTTGGCGGTACCACCGGCAATTTTGCATCCTCCAAGGTAGTTCTTACCTATGATTCCAGCATTCTGGGCTTCGATAAGGCTGATGCAAAGAACGTTCTGAACGGCGCAGAGATCGATGTTACTAACGGCACCATCACTATCATCGACCATGGTGTTACTCAGCAGAACGGCACCGCATACACCCTCAACTTTAAGGCAAACACTGCAAGCGAAGGCACTAACGTTGCCCTCACCGCAGCTGCATTCAGCACCGCAGAAAATGCAGATGATCAGGACCTCACCCCCGCTGATCCCCAGACCGATACCCTCACTGTAGTTATCAACAAGGCACAGCACAGCGTAGAGCTTCCTGCTATCTACACCGGTGCTGACAGCGTTGAAGATGGCGCAAGCTATACCTTCAAGCCCGAAACTGCCACCGGCGCATACTACAACTACGGCACTCCCACCGCAACCATGGATGGCCAGCCTGTAGCTGTTACCGGCGATGCAACCAACGGCTGGACTATCGTAGGCGTTACCGGCGACATCGTAATTAGCGGTACTCGTACTGAGAAGACCTACAACTTTGATATTACCGGCGAAGGCAGCGAACTCGTTACTGCTTCCGGCATTCCCACCTACAACACCGCATTCAGCTTCACTCTCCCCGAAGGACAGGATGTTGAAGGCATCAACGATGGTTACCACTATGAGATAGTTTCCGTCACTGTTGGCGGCAACGAGGCTGGTAGCTATGACGCAAACTCCAGAACCTATACCATCGTAGGCACCGATGTAACCGGCGATATCGCAGTTACCGTTAAGAAGGTTGTCGACAAGGCTAGCACCGTTACTGTTACTGTTAACGGCAGCGATGTTAAGGTTGACGGCGCCAGTTCCGTTACCGTTGTAAAGGGCAGCGAAGTTACCCTTACCATGACCCCCGAAACCGGTTACGACTACACTGTTAAGGTTGGCGACACTGACGTAACTGCTGATATTGCAGATGGCGAATACAAGTTCAATGCCGACGCATCTGTCACTGTTACCGCAACCAAGACCCTCGACATTGAAAGCGCTAAGGTTTATGAGTATGTCCAGCTGAACGCTGAAAAGGCTGAGAACGGCAGCAAGATGTGGCTTGTCACCATCAATGGCAACGGCACTGAGCAGATTGCAGGCAAGACCTATACCTACGGTGGACAGAATATGCTTTGGTCCGATAAGTATCAGGCCTATGCAATTCTTGTTTGCGCAGATGCAGAGCCCAGTGTTACCGGCGGTTTCGCTCTGATTACTGTTGATGCTATTCCCACTGTCAACTACGACATGGACGTCAACGGTTCCGGCATCAAGGACGCCAACGATGCACAGCTGATTTACAACATGTACACTGCTGTTTACGGCGGCTTTACCACCAAGGTTCCCATGGAGAAGTTCCTGGCAGCTGACCAGAACGCAGATATCAACAATATCGGTGAGACCTATGGTCTGCAGGTAGCTGACTCTCGCGTTATCATTAGCTATCTTATTAGCAATCTCAACGGTTGATTTAGTTCGTTAAGAAACCTGTTCCTTTTCTGACAGCAGGGGAGGGGCAGACCGCATAATCCACAAGAGTGGTTTGTGAAAGACATACTGCTTGGGCAGAGGGAGATTTTCTCCCTCTGCTCAAGCAGCCCAATAAAACCTGTATTTATGTTCCAAATTCGAAAGGGGAAGATATTGATATGAAAAAAAGAATAAGTTTCCTCATTGCGATCTTCCTCTTGCTGTCTGTCATATCGATTCCGGTGTTTGCGGCCGGAGAGGAGCCAACCTTTGCTTTTGAGCTGAGTGTTGATGGCAGCGATACAAAGGAGGTAAAAACGGGAGATATAATAACCGTTACTTTGCACCTTGTCAGAACGGATTCTGACGAAGCATACACCATGTATGCCATGCAGGATGAAATTCGTTATAACAGCGAGTTTTTTGAACTGATAGAAGAAAGTGTCTTGCTCAATGACGGCGTTCAATACACAGACATTTCAGTTTCCGGTGGCTACAGAGAGCTTTATATGACTTTCCTTTCTTTCGGAGAAGGGGAGAATTGGGATGCAAAGACCCGTTTAGGTTCCTTCCAGTTAAAGGTTAAAGCCGATAACGGAGTTTCTACCATTACCAATGAAGATTTTCTTATATCTCTGCCCGATGGCAGTGGCGGTTATCCTTGTGAGGCTAATGAACTTACTGTCATCCTTACATCTGAGTGCGTGGTTGGGTTTGAATCTAACGGTGGCACGAAGATAGATAGTATAGCCGCGGTTTACGGCGAAACTATTAACCGTCCTGTAGATCCCACCCGAGAAGGTAAGACCTTTGAGGGCTGGTATAAGGATATCCACCTTACCGAAGCATGGGATTTCGATAATGATACCGTTAAAGGCAATATGACACTCTATGCAAAATGGGCAGATGCGCCGGTGGAGATAGCTCCGGAGGAGACTCCCGTAATCCCCAATGATGAGGGAGGGCGTGGCGGCAATGGTATGTCTATATGGCTTTGGATATTGCTTATAATTATCATTATCATTATTTGTTTCCTTGTCTATGTTCGTAAAAAAATGAACAAAGGAAAACATTAAAAAAGGGGACTGTCTGAAGCGACAACAGACCATTAGTCCCAAATGACCTTGAATAATACAGACTATGTGCTGAAAAAATAAAATGATTAAGATGAAGAAAGGGGAAGAAGCAATGATGAAAAAGTATATAAGCTTCCTCCTTGTGCTTATCCTGATGCTGTCCGCATTTCCTATGAGTAGCTTCGCAGCAAAGGGTGAGCCCGAATTTAACTTTGAACTTTCAATCGACGGGAAAGATACTAAAGAGGTAGTTCCCGGAGAGATAATAACTGTAAGCCTGCATCTTAACAGAATTGATGCCAATACTCCTTATACTATGTACGCCATGCAGGATGAAATACGCTATGATAGCAACTTTTTCCGCCTGGTTGAAGGTAGCGCCGTTATGGCAGATGGCATTAACTACACAGATATTTCAATTCTTGGTGGTTACAGAGAATTTTACATGAACTATCTGTCTTACTCCAACGGCAAACAGTGGGAAGCCAGAAAATTTGTAGGCTCATTTAAACTTGAAGTTATTGCTGATAGCGGTGTTTCCACAATCACCAATGAGGACTATATGGTTTCCTACGAAAGTGGTATGGAATTCTATCCCTCTGAGGCCAATTTTCTTACTGTTGTAGTGTCAACCGATTGCACTGTGCGTTTCGCAACCAATGGCGGCACTAAGGTTGATGATGTCAGAGCAATCTATGGCGAAAAGCTTTCCCGTCCTGCAGATCCTACCCGCGATGGCAAAGTGTTTGCAGGTTGGTATAAGGATGTCCAGCTGACCCAGCCTTGGGACTTCGATAAGGACACTGTGAAGGGCAATATGACCCTCTACGCCAAGTGGAAGGACGCGGAACTTCCTCCCACTTACTATACCCTCAGTTTCAACACCAATAACGGTGTACTGAGCTTTGACCCCAGCGGCAGATATGTTGCCGGTACCGAGATTGTGCTGCCCAATGTCACCAGCGCTGGTTTTATATTTACCGGATGGGATGATGGCAACAAAATCTATTCTGCTGGAGATAAGTTTATAATTAATTCTACCGTAACTCTGGTTGCCCACTGGAAGGCAGCTACCCCTGAAATGGTAGCGATTACATTCAATGGTGGCGGCGGCGTTATCGCAAATGACCCCAGCGGTGAATATAAGGTAGGCACTGAGCTTGTTCTTCCCACCGCTACCCGTGAGGGTTATACCTTCAAAGGCTGGAACGACGGAAAGAATATACTTGACGCCGGTATAAGCTTTGTAGTAGGGGAGAGCATTACTTTTGAGGCTGTATGGGAAAAGCTTCCCGAGGAGAAGGTAAATCTTACCCTGAACCCCAATGGCGGTACAGTTAAAAAGAACCCCAGCGGCGAATATGCCCCTGGCAGCGAGGTTATTCTTCCCGCTGCTGAGCGCGAAGGCTTCGTGTTCAAGGGATGGAATGACGGAACCAATGTCCATGTAGCCGGAACTGCAATTACCCTCACATCCGATGTAAGCATGACGGCGGTGTGGGAGAGTGGTCCCGTTGATAAGGTCACTCTTAAGCTCGACCTCAATGGCGGTAAGCTCAGTTGGGACCCCAGCGGTGAGCACGCAAAGGGCACTGTTTTGAAGCTGCCCGAGCCCAACCGTGAAGGCTTCGTATTCAAAGGCTGGAAGCTGGGCAAGGTAGTCTACGCAGCAGGGGATGAGGTCACCCTCAACGAGTCCATGACCTTCAAGGCCTCTTGGGAGAAGGCAAGTATAAGCGCTGAAAAGGTTACTTATACCCTCGATCTTGATGGCGGCACCCTCGCATGGGACCCCAGCGGTGAATATCCCATTGGCACAGTTGTAAAGCTGCCCGATCCTTATCGCGCAGGCTATGTCCTTGATTACTGGGAGTGCAACGGCAAGATTTATGCCGCAACCATGGAAATAACCTTGAATAGCTCTATGAGCTTCAAGGCTATCTGGAAAGAAGCAGCTGACGAGCCCGTATGGAAGCCCAGTTATAATATTGATTCCCTTATTACTGATAAGCATATTAACTATGTTGTAGGTTATTCTGACGGAACAATTCTTCCCAAGAACAACATAACCCGCGCTGAGGTTGCAGTTATCTTCTATAGACTCCTATCCGAGGACTTCTTGGCTAAGTATGAGTCTACCAACAATAACTACCTGGATGTTAAGGATGGAATGTGGCATAACAAGGCCATATCCACCCTCAGCAATGCAGGAATACTCACGGGCTATCCCGATGGCAACTTCTATCCCAACAAAAACATAACCCGCGCCGAGCTTGCGGCCATAATTGACCGCTTCGCAGTGGCAGAGGGCGGCGAATCCAGCTTCAGCGACGTAGCAGGCCACTGGGCATATGATAATATTGCTACTGCCGAGGTAAATGGATGGATTACCGGATATCCTGACGGTACATTCCAGCCCAATAAGGCTATAACTCGTGCCGAGACCTTTGCAGTTGTTAACAGACTCCTTGGCAGATATGTTAATAGCTTTAATTGTCTGCTGCCCGGCATGAACCAGTTCATAGATAATATGAATACTTCTGCCTGGTATTACTTCGATGTTCAGGAAGCAACCAATAACCATGATTATACTCGTCTTGAAGACGGCAAGTATGAGAGATGGACCAAGCTCCTTGAGAACATAGTGTATTAATTAAATAAAAATAACTTGATGGAAACACAATTTGTTCCATCAAGTTATTTTTATTTTAAAGAGAAGGGGGGTGTTAATAAATATGTGATCAAATATATTAACGCGAACGATAATAATTAAATTAATTGATATTATAAAGATAATAGTATCAAAGCATAAAATCAAAGCAACAAATTAAGTACAATATTCCTTAGTCGAAATAATATTACGATTTTGTGGAGAGGGGACCAGTAAAAATAAGCAACCTATTAATAATTAGTAAAGAATTGTGAAATACTATTCAAATGTTAAAATTTATCAACAATTAAACAAAATAAAGATTTTGCGCAAAAAGGGGGAGCGAAATTAACGAACGAGCCGTATTGCAGCCCGTTCGCTATTAATTAATGATATTATATAACAATGGCTCCGCCGATATCTATCAGCTTATCATTTAATAGATTAATATAGTTAAAACCGCTATTGTGTATGAATTTAGAGATTTCTTCTCCGTTTGAGTGAGTTTTTATATTACCAATAAAGTATACAGTATTTTCACATACAAATGACGCGCCGCCAATAAAGCCGTAATTATACCCCGGCAATTCTATTTCTCCGCTCTTAATTAAAAGAACGTCAAAACCTTTTTCGGTTAATGTATTTGCTATACCGACGTCTGATGTTATTACCGCTTGGTCATTAAGGCACAAAGCTGTACATCTGCAATATCCTTGCTTTACAGAAATAATCTCAGTGCATATATTAAGTATTTCTTCATCTGTAAATTTAGGATTATGTAATAATTTATCACCTATTAATGCGCAGCATAAATTTACATCATTCGGGTATTGGGAATTCTGCTTAAATTTGCTATATTCTACGTTATAAGCCCCATTAGTGAAAAAATTAACAAGGTTGTAGCGGCGCAGATAATCTGCCATAATTATATGATTTTTGTACTTAAAAACGGACAAATCACAGTGTCCGGCTAGTCTTTGGTCTAAATTGGGGTTATCAGGGATGTATAATACATCAAAATTTTGATTTTTGAGGGGAATTTCCAGTAATTCCTTATACCTCTCCCCTATTAATACTGTTTTCATATAACTGCATCAATTGCCTCGCGAATATTTTTAACAGGAATCAACTCAAGATTGGCAGGCTTTTTAACTTCACCGCGGATATGCGCAGGAATAACACAATATTTGAAGCCTAGGCGAGAAACCTCTGTCAAACGCTGATTTATGGCGTTTACAGAGCGAATTTCGCCCGTAAGACCAACTTCGCCTATGGCTGCGGTATCGAAGCTTATAGCTCTATCACGCACGCTGGAGGCGATTGCAAGCACTGTGGCGAGGTCTGCGGCCGGTTCATCAAGGTCAAGTCCGCCAATAACATTAATATATGCATCACATCCTGCAATTGACATACCGCCGCGCTTATCCAAAACGGCAAGAAGCAGCATTGCGCGATTATAATCTATACCATTGGCATTACGTCGCGCACCACTGAAACCGGCAGGAGTAACAAGCGCCTGTATTTCTGCCAAAATTGGTCTGGAACCTTCCATTACGCAGGTTACGCATGTTCCCGGAATTTTGCCGGGTCTGCCTGAAAGAAGCATTTCGGAAGGATTTGGAACCTCTTTCAGGCCGTTATCAATCATTTCAAAAACGCCAATTTCATTAGTAGATCCGAAACGATTTTTGGCAGCTCTTAAAATTCGATAACTCATTGCTCGATCACCTTCAAAATAAAGCACGCAATCCACCATGTGTTCCAAAACCTTGGGACCGGCAATGGCACCCTCTTTATTGACGTGGCCTACTACAAAACAGGTGAAGCCGTTGATTTTTGCTTTCTGCATGATTGCCATTGTGCAATCTTTTACCTGACTGACACTACCCGGACCTGAAGAAAGATCACCGTTAAACATCGTTTGAATGGAGTCAATAATAACAATATCGGGGTCAAGAGAGTCAACTTCGTTCATTATTGCATCGAGATTTGTTTCTGACAGAACATAGATGCTGTCTCTTTCAACTCCAAGCCTTTGAGCTCTGAGCTTAAGCTGACGCTGGCTCTCCTCACCTGTTACATAAAGTATTTTTTCATCAGGCATCAAACCGCAAATTTGCAGAAGTAAGGTTGATTTTCCTATTCCGGGAGCACCACCTACAAGAACAAGAGAGCCTCTTACGGCGCCGCCGCCCAAAACTCGGTCTAACTCCCCTATTCCTGTGGAAAAACGAAGTTCTTCGCTGCTATCAAGTTCAGTAATAGGTTTAGCAGTGTTAGCTCTGACTCCGGAGACTTTTACCGCTCCTGATTTATTCTTTGTGTTAATGCTTGCAGCAGGAGCTTCCACTATGGTGTTCCATCTTCCGCAAGCAGGACATTGTCCAAACCATTTTGCGGTTTCGTTTCCGCATTCGGTGCAATAGAATTTCGTTCTTTCTTTCATTTGTGCCTCCGGCTATTGATTAATATAGCTTATGTATGATGAGAAAATAACAGATGCAATTTGCTTTTGATAGTTCTCATTTAATAATAGAGAAAGTTCGGATTCATTGGAAATAAATCCGCATTCTACCAATATTGCAGGACATTTTGCTTTGTTAATCAGGTATATATTATCATCAATTGGCGAAGCTACCCTTCGGTTATGCGAACACAAGGTATCGTTTAGCATATTATGGGTAAGCTCTCCCAAAGCCTTGGACTCATCGTTTGGAGCATACAGCACCTGGGGGCCTGATGGCCTTGAGTCCGGATACTTGTTTTGGTGAATGCTTATTAATGTTGCGTTTTGAAAAGAGTTAATAAGCTCAAGCCTTCTGTTTTGATCCCAACGTTTTTTAAGAGCAATGGAATTGGCGTCAGAAGGATAATCCAATTCTTCGCTTATACGGGTCATAATTGGATTTACGCCAAATAATTTGCTTAAGGACTCAAGCTTCAATGCAATGGATAAGTTGATAATACTTTCCTTTGTTCCGTCTTTGGCGACCGCGCCGCCATCAGCTCCGCCATGACCGGCATCTATAATCAATATAGGTTCGGCATTGGTATTGCTAATGTTATTTGCGCTGATATATGCATTGCCATTAGCTCTTATTAAGATTATGCCAGTAATAATCAAAAAAAGCAAGGCTGCACTTAGGGAGCTTTTTATATAAATGAATTTCATTTATATAAAATAATTAAAGAATTATACAGATTAGTCCGCCGCTACCTTCGTTAACAATTCTTTGGAGAGAATTTTGCAGTTTATTTTTTGTTTCTGCGGGAAGAGCTTTTAATTTTCCTGTTAGAGACTCCCCTGCTATATCGTTTAATGATTTCCCAAATATATTGCTGTCCCAAATTTTGCTCATATCCCCATCAAAACCTTGTATTAGGAAATTTATCATATCCTCTGAGGCTTTTTCTCCACCAATGGCGGGAGATACCTCCGTTTCGATATTTGTCCTTATTAAGTGTATACTTGGCGCACTGGCCTTTAATTTTACGCTATAACGACCGCTTTGTTTAATGACCTGAGGTTCTTCCAGTTTCATTTCCTCCACACTTGGCATCATTATGCCATAGCCGCATTCTCTGACTTCTTCCATCGCGTCATGAAAGCGTTCATACTCGTGTTTTAATCCGCTAAGCGAGGATAATATCTCTACTAAATCTTTATCATTTTTTATAATAAATCCTGATTCACTGCTGAGTGTTTCATAATATAGTGCTCCGGGGACAGATATTTTGATATTAACAATTCCGTGGGCAGCATCAGCCAAGCATACTTCTGCTTCTGATATATTCTCGTTCGCAGATAGGTTTTCTGTTATCTTAAAACGTTGACCCAGCGTTTTTGCCTCGGCGCAAGATTCATATACTGCATTATAGATATCTCTTTTAAGCGTTTTATTGTTGCAGAGAGCCTCTATCCACTGCGGTATATAGAAACAATATTTTTCTATTGGGAATGAGGTCAGGATGCTATCAAGAATGTATTTTATCTCAATCTCATCCATTTCCGTACAATTTACCGGGATGCACTTGCAGTTATATTTTTCGCTTAGTTCCTTGGCAAGAGAGGTTGAGCTTTCAGACTTAGGCTCTTTGCAATTAAGCAGCAAAACAAAGGGTTTTCCGGAGTCCTTCATTTCCGAAATAGTCTTTTCTTCTCCGCGAATATATTCTTCTCTTGGAATTTCGCATATTGAGCCATCTGTGGTGATAATAATCCCAATGGTAGAGTGATCTCTTATTACTCTTCTTGTTCCCTCTTCTGCTGCGCGGCTGATAGGTACTTCGTGGTCATACCATGGCGTTATGACCATTCTTTCCCCGCCGTTTTCTATATTTCCTATAGCACCGTTAACCATATATCCAACGCAATCAATTAGTCTTACGGCGCAGTTTAATCCGTCTTCCAGTCGGAGATTTATAGCTTCTTCGGGGATGAATTTGGGTTCGGCCGTCATAATTGTTTTTCCGGAGCCGCTTTGAGGGAGTTCGTCTCTTGTTCTTTCTTTGATGTAAGGATCTTCAATTGTAGGCAAAATCAGCTTATCCATAAAACGTTTAATGAAACTTGATTTTCCCGTTCTAACAGGCCCTACTATACCAATATAAAGTTTTCCGTTGGTTCTGATTGCTATATCCTTATACATCTCTGAAACACTCATAAATAAGCCTCCGAATTTATTTTCAGGTTTTGTACAAGAATATGAAGGAGAATAATTCCTTATGCAAAAACCTCGCAGTATTAACTGCGAGGTTTTAATTTAATCATATGAATTGAATTGCCTGAGAATGCACTTTGGAAATAACTACATCCAAGGTGGAGAAGGATTTGCTTAGCATTTCCGCCATAACCGGCACAACAACATTTTCAGTGCAGAAATGGTCAGCGTCAATAAGATTAAGACCTAATTCCTTTGCCAAAAGAAAATGATCATATTTAAGATCGGCGGTTACATAAGTGTCGCAGCCGGAATTAAATGCGGCAAGCATATCACCGGCACCGGCTCCGCCGCAGCAGGCTATCTTGCGAACATTTTTGCCGCCGCTAACATATCTGAGACCGTTTGAATTGAGACTATTCTTAATGTTGATTAAGAAAGACTCCAGCTCCATATCGGCCTCCAGCTCGCCTATGCGGCTTATACCATAGGGCGTTCCGTCGGGATGATTGCCGTGAGGTGCCAAAAGAGTGATATTTTTAGCACCCAGTGCATCCATCAGGGCATCATTAACACCGCCCTTTGCGGAGTCCATATTTGTATGAAGGCAGATGCAGGAAATTCCGTTTTCAATCATCTTGATGATTTTTCTGCCCTTGGAATCATCAAAAGTGACCTTTTTTATTGCTTCAAATATAAGAGGATGGTGAGAAACAATAAGATTTGCGCCAAGATTGATGGCTTCATCAATAACATCGTCTGTGATGTCCAAAGCGACAATGACTTTTGCAACTTCGGTTTCAAGCTTGCCTACAAGATGACCGATATTATCAAAGTCAAACTTCATATAGAAAGGAGCTACTGTATTAAAATAATCAAGTATATCTTTTACTTTTGCCATTTTTCGGTCTCCTCTTTAAGACGCTTTAATTCTTCAATGAATCCTTTATGCTGAATAAACTCTTCCCGGCATACAGATCTGGACTTTTCCATTCCTTTAAGTACTTTCAATTCGCGCTTAATAAGCCCTTCAAGATAAGCGCCAAGAAGTCTGTCCTGCTTTTCAATGAGATGATTGTCAATAATAAAAGAATCGGGAATTTTTACATTCTCGCAGCCGGATGCATCCCAAACGAGATATATGCGGCCTGTATCATAAACAAGTTCAGCATCATTAATTGAATAACCGTTTTCATACAGCCATTTTCTCAGTTCGGGAATTTTGGACTGAGGCTGGATAATAAGGCGCTTTTCTTTAGTCCAAGGTGCTTCTTCCAAGATGCTGATAACGGTTTCACCGCCCATGCCGGCAATGATTGCAATGTCTATTTCATCGGCTGAATATTTATTAAGTCCTGCACACAGACGAAAATCTATGAATTTGTCAACACCTGCGTTTGCGGCGGTTTTAATAGCTGTCTGAAGGGGGCCTTCCCTGATGTCGGAGGCAATAACCTTTGAGCAGATGTTATTTTGAATAAGCCAAGCAGGAATATAGCCGTGGTCAGTTCCAACATCGGCGGCAACACTGCCTTTTTCAACTTTATTTGCAAGGCATTGAAGTCTTTTGGAGAGTGTAACAGTCATACCTGAATATCCTCCTATGCTAATCGGCGGAGGAAAACCTCCGCCGAAGCTTTTTCTGATATAATTGATATATTAGACTTAGAGAGCAGCGATAAACTCGTTGAGCTTCTTTACGAATGCGTCAGCATCAACACCGTGTGCAGCGCAAGCCTGAGCAACATTTTCGCCGGAAGCCATAGCGCATCCCATGCAGTGCATGCCAATGCTTCTGAAAAGGGGCTGAGTTTCGGGAGCATTCATCATAATATCAGCAATGATAGTCTCTTTGGTAATTTCAAACATGTGTTTTAACCTCCAATTTTATTGACATATTTATTATACCTTAAATATGCTAAATTTCAATATATATTTATTTGTAAGGAAAGAAAATACAAAAAGGTGCGCTAATAATGCGCACCTTTTTGTATATGAGCAAACTGAAATTACTCAGCAGCCTTCATCTTTGCAAAGCAATCGCTGCAGTAAACAGGACGATCATCTCTGGGCTGGAAAGGCACCTTTGCCTCGCCGCCGCAGGCAGCGCAGGTAGCGGTGAAGAACTCACGGGGAGCGCGAGTGGCGTTCTTGCGAGCGTCACGGCAGCTCTTGCAACGCTGGGGCTCATTCTGGAAGCCGCGCTCTGCATAGAATTCCTGTTCGCCGGCGGAGAAAATAAATTCAGCACCGCACTCTTTGCAAACTAAAGTCTTGTCTTCGTACATTTTGAATCCTCTCTTTTAGCTAATGTTTTGCCCAATGGGCTGTATATGCGTCAGCAATCAGCTGAAATCGCCAAGGTTAAGGTGTCGCGCCAGTTTGCTCCTGATGCGTTGTACAGCATTATCCACAGATTTGACATTCTTGCCGCATTTTTCGGCAATTTCGATGTATGAATAACCGTCAAGGTAATAATCCAAAACTAAAATCTCAAATTTGGATAAATGCTTTGAATTAGCAGAAATAAAGTCGTTTTTGCTCTCTCTGGCAAGAACCTGCTCCTCAGGTGAGCGGCTGAATGTTTCAACGCTGTAAGCCGTAAGGTTATTGGATTCTTCGGAAAGTATCTCGTCGAGGGACACACCGTCATTAAGAAAAGCGTGCTTTAATCTGGTTGCGCTTTTAACAGCGCTTTGAAGGCGTCTGATTACACACACTTCGGCATAACTCTTGAAAGGAACGCCGAAATCAGGGTCATATTCACGAACTGCTGATAACAGCCCAAGCATACCTTCCTGGATGAGATCTTCGCTATCCCCTCCTGCAAGAAAATATGGTCTTGCACAAATTCTCACAAGACGACGATAGCGGATAACAAGTTCGTTTTCTGCAAAACTGTCGCCCTCTGCAGCAAGTCGCTGAAGCTCGATATCATTAAGTTCGATATAATTGTCCAAATGTAAATTTCCTACCATCACATTATGTGATTATAGTATTAATTAATAAAAATGTCAAGGTTTACACAAGGTCTTATTGAATTTTTATAAAATATTTGTGTAAATTTCGCAAGAATTAAAGTTCCATCTGACTTTGTCCGAGAAATTCAATGCCAAGATGCTCATAGGCTTTACGAGTGACACAGCGTCCTCTGGGAGTTCGTGTAAGAAAACCCTGCTGGAGAAGATAAGGCTCATAAACGTCTTCAAGAGTGATTGCTTCCTCGTTAATAGTGGCAGCAAGAGTGTCAAGACCCACAGGGCCGCCGCCATAAAAGTCTATTATACTTTTGAGCATGCGTCTATCAATGGAGTCAAGGCCAAGGTGGTCAACCTCAAGTCTTGTGAGGGCAAGGTCTGCTACTTCCTTGGTAATAACGCCTCCGGCTCTCACCTGCGCAAAGTCTCTTACTCTGCGGAGCATACGGTTTGCAATACGAGGGGTGCCGCGGCTGCGTTTAGCTATTTCGGCTGCACCGTCGGGCTCGATGACAATTCCCAATATGCCTGCGCTGCGTTCAACAATCAATTGCAGTTCCTCGGGAGTATAAAGTTCAAGACGCAGAGAAACGCCAAAACGGTCGCGAAGAGGCGCGGTCAATTGTCCGGAACGGGTTGTTGCACCAATGAGAGTGAATTTGGGCAGATCAAGACGAATAGAGTTTGCGGAAGGGCCTTTGCCTATAATAATATCAATGGCGTAATCTTCCATTGCGGGATAGAGAATTTCCTCAACAGCTCTATTCAAACGATGAATTTCGTCTACAAACAAAATATCGTTTTCCTGTAAATTGGTGAGCAAAGCTGCAAGATCGCCGGCTTTTTCAATGGTGGGGCCGGATGTAATACGCATATTTACACCCATCTCGTTGGCGATAACAGAAGCCATTGTAGTTTTGCCAAGTCCCGGAGGTCCGGCGAGCAAAACATGGTCAAGAGGCTCACCGCGCATTTTTGCAGCCTGGATAAAAACGGTGAGATTATCCTTTGCGATTTCCTGTCCTATATATTCGTTGAGAAAACGAGGACGAAGGGAGCCTTCACCACCATCTTCGGGCAAAAGTGAAGTGGATGTGAGAGCTTGTTCAAAACTATCATCAGAGAAATTAATGCTCATTTATACCTATCCCCTTTCACTTAATCATCTGTTTGAGAGAAGCTTTGATTATTTCCTCAAGGCTGAGATTTTCAACATCGATTTTCTTGAATGCAGCTGAAATTTCAGAAGAAGAATATCCCAAAACAGCCAAAGCGGCGCTGGCGTCATTGAGCTTGCTATTTCCGCTTTCAGCGGTAGTGTTGAATGCAGGAATATCTGCAAAGGAAATTTCGGCAGTTTCTTTGGCGAGTTTATCCTTGAGCTCCAAGATGATGCGCTGAGCTATTTTTTTGCCTATTCCGGGAGCGGCAGTGAGGGCTTTTTCGTTTCCGGAAACAATGTTCATAACAAGGTTTTCGGGAGAGCCCGCAGACAAAATGGCGATGGCAGCTTTAGGGCCAACGCCGGAAATACCTATAAGCATTTCAAAACAGCGCTTTTCACTCTTGCTTACGAAGCCATATATGTCCATGCAATCTTCGCGAATATAGGTATATGTATAAAGTTTGCCTTTCTCTCCGGTTTTAAGCTGGCTTAGACTATAGTTTGAGGTATTAATTTCAAAGCCAACACCACCGCAATCAATTACAGCGATATTAGGAAGAATATCGGCAACTACACCGTTTATATAGTGGAACATACGTTGTTATTTCCTTTCAAACTAAGTAATGAAGTGGAGCTTCTTGCGTGGCATATAGCAAGGGCAACTGCATCGGCGGCGTCATCGGGCTTGGGTGGTGCGCTCATATTAAGAATGCGCCTTACCATGTCTATAACCTGCTTTTTTTCGGCTCTGCCATATCCGACAACAGCCTGCTTAACTTGGAGGGGGGTATACTCAAACACCGGTATACCGGCCTTATATGCGGCGAGAAGAATAACTCCTCTGCCGTGAGCCACGGAAATACCTGTGGTGATATTGGTGTTGAAAAAAAGTTCCTCAATGCTGATGACATCAGGTTTGAAGGTTTCGAATAGCTGGTTCAGATCGTTATAGATGAGATCCAAACGATATGAAAGAGCAGTTTTTGCGGGAGTTGAAATAATGCCGCAGGAAACATAGGATAGTTTGGAGCCGACGAAATCAACAACACCAAAGCCAACAGTTGCTATTCCGGGATCTATGCCCAAGACGCGCATGATTTATCTCCTTTCAAAACATTAATTTTCATATTATTTTACCACAGCAAATATTTCTCTGCAATAAAAAAAGCGTCACTTCGCAGGAAGTGACGCTTTTGCGACATATCAGGCTCTGGGATGAGCTTTGTTATATACATCTTTCAGCTGTTTTTTCACAAGCTGAGAATAAATCTGGGTAGAACTGATGTCAGCATGGCCAAGCATTTCCTGAATGGAGCGGAGATCGGCTCCGTTTTCAAGAAGATGTGCAGCAAAGGAATGACGAAGAGTATGGGGAGTGATTGTCTTTTCTATGCCGGCCTTAACCTGATAGGATTTAATAAGCTTCCAAAATCCCTGTCGAGACATTCTCTCTCCGCTGACGTTAACGAAAAGGGCCTTCTCGTCGGGTGTGGCTATCATCTGAGGTCTGATGAACTCAACATATTCGTTGAGCGCTCTTATGGCGGCGGGATAAAGAGGGATAGCTCTATCATGCTCACGGCCATGGCAGGTGATAATTCCTGCTGCAAGGCTGAGATCGGAAAGGTCGAGAGATATAAGCTCGCTTACTCTAATTCCGGTGGCATAAAGCAATTCCAGCATAGCTCTGTCGCGATAGCCCTTAGCATCGATGCACTCGGGCTGCTCGAGCAAAAGCTCAACTTCCTTGCTGGTAAGAATCTGAGGAAGTTTCTGAGTTGTTTTATCAGGAACGAGAACGTTTGCGGGATTGGACTCAACAAGACCCTCGTTAAGAAGGTAAGAATAAAAACCCTTTATAGATGCAATTGCTCTGGAAACAGTTGCAACGCTTTTGCCTTTTCCCTTAAGCCAATTTATGTATTCACCGAGAACGTCCTCGTCAGCGGTGATAAAAGTACAATCAGTGTGCGATTCAAGAAAATCGCTGAGCTGTCTTATGTCTCTGAGATATGAACTCAGAGTATTAATAGATGCTTTTTTAACATCCTTGAGATAAGACTCATATTTTTCCAAACAAATCTTATCATTCACTTTGGTCATATCCCCCTTTCGATAGTATTCTTTATATGAAAAAAAGCGGCAAAAGATATTTATAGTATAAAATCTCTGCGGCGCAAAGTGGTATGCAGTACACTATATATCTAACAAGTGTAAAATCATCCTTAACAAAACCATAACTCCTGCCAAGGTTTAATCTATATGATGACGAAATGCTTTTGGAAGCCAAAATAAAATAACATGGTAAAAATAAAGCTGCACAAATTGCTTCGCCAAAAATAAAACGTAAAAGTCCGGAGTTAACAGCTAAGATAGATGAGGATAAAACAGCCGAAAAAATAAAACCTCTAATAAAGAGTGCCGCAGGGATTAATATAAATCCCAAATAACTGGTGGAGAGAAATATAGTAAGAATAATAACTCCTATATCCAACCAGAGTCTAAAGCTATGATCGCTATATGGAACGTCTTGAAACAAAGGACTTGAAGCCATACTGCCGAAGAACATTCCGGATATAAAGCATAGAAAAACGGAAAGATAAAGGTTTTTAGCTTTGGCTGCGTAACCACGTCTTACAGCTTTGGTTAATGTTTGAAAATGCTTTTTCATTATTATTATATTGATTCCTTACGAGTTGCATAATTCGGCAATTTACATAATAATGAGTATACACAATATAATACAAAAGCCATCAGTTATCAAGTGATTTGACGAAAAAAATTGATTTTTGTTAATTATGACCACATATTATGTAAACGCAATTATGTAAACTAGCAAACCTGAGCTGATTACAGAATGATTTCATCCCCTAAAATGAGGCTTGGCAACCAATATATAGGCGTAAATTAAGCTATCTAAACTATATATTGGTTATCGCACTTAAATTATGTTAACCCTCTCTTTTGATTACTCTTTGTATATGCGCGTGCGAATTTTTATTTCTTTTATGCAATTTGCTATTTTTGTTTTTATTAATAGATATAAAAACGCAACTTAACATACATATAATCAGGCTAATTATCGCTCCCAATACATCCATTTCTTTTTCCGGAAATGCGATGGAGATAGCAATAGAAAACGCAAATAAGATTATGGCACAGCATAAAGTGTTGATTCCGGCCTCTCCCCTCCCCTTCGATGCATACGAGCATGATATCATTGCCGTTAGTAATAAAATGATTTTGGGATATATGTATATTAGTTCGTATGGCAATAATTCTTTTTGGATGAGAAAAGCAATTATTGCACTGCCGAAGAGATATATTAAAATACCAATAATAACTGCAATAAATATTGTTTTGATGTCTATTATCGATTTTGACGTTTCGCATTTGGCCATAATAAAACCTCCCGGGATCAAGCTTTATCTAAGCCTATTCCGGGAGGTTTTATTTAATTCATATATTTGTTATTTGCTTTCGCTATCGTTCTTCTGAACACCGTTGGTGGAAATTGCCCACTTGGTGACCTGGATGCGAACGCGATCTTCACCGGTTTCAAAGGTGATGAGGTCGCCGCTGATGTGAACGATCTTGCCAACGAGGCCGCCGATGGTGGTGATCTTATCGCCACCTTCAAGGCTGTTTCTCATCTCTTCAGCCTTTTTCTTCTTCTTGTTCTCGGGACGGATGAGGAAGAAGTAGAAGACAACGATGAGAACAACGATCATGATGATAGAAGAAGCGCCGCCGGCGGTACCGCCTTCAGCAGTAGTACCGGTGGTTGCGCAGCCGGTGAACATCATGCAAGCAAGAGCTACAACAAGGATAATGCTAAAAATCTTTTTAATGTTTGCGTTCATTTCGAACCCTCCTAAAGTAATACGAATGATAGTATATAGTTTATTTGGACAAATTGCAAGAGTTTTATATTCTCTTTGCAAGCAATTCGCTGTAATGATTTCTGAAGGCGGTAAATTCGCCGGCATCGAGAGCGTCGCGAATTTTCTGCATAAGTTCGTTATAGAAATAGAGGTTATGCATTACCATGAGGCGCAGGGCAAGAGGCTCCTGAGCTTTGAGAAGATGACGAATATAGGAGCGGGAGAATCTACGGCATACGGGACAATCGCAATTGGGGTCTATGGGAAGTGTGTCGCGCTCATATTTCTTGTTATTCATATTCATAACACCGTTCCAGGTGAACAAATGACCATGACGGCCGTTTCTGGAAGGCATTACGCAATCGAAGAAATCAACGCCGCGATAAACGGCCTCAATAATATTGCTGGGTGTTCCAACGCCCATAAGATACCTTGGTTTATCCTTAGGCATGAATTCTTCAACACTCTCGATAGTGTCATACATCTCTGCGTGAGTTTCGCCAACAGCGAGACCACCTATTGCATATCCGGGCAAATCAAGTTCGGCAATTTTAAGCATATGGTCGCGTCGAAGATCATGGAAGGTAGTTCCCTGGTTTATGCCAAAAAGTACCTGACCGGGGTTGATGGCGTCGGATTCGCTGTTATACTGGGTAAGAGCTGTCTTGCAGCGCTCAAGCCATCTATAGGTGCGGTCGCAGGATGCTTTTACATATTCATAGGGAGAAGGAATCTTGATGCACTCGTCAAATGCCATGGCAATATCGGAGCCAAGATTGGCCTGAATTCTCATGCTTTCCTCGGGGCCCATGAAGATTTTCTTTCCGTCGAGGTGGGAGTTGAAATATACGCCCTCCTCCCCTATCTTTCTGAGAACTGCAAGAGAAAATACCTGAAATCCGCCGCTATCGGTGAGTATGGGTTTTTCCCAAGTCATAAACTTATGAAGTCCACCCATGTCCTTTATAAGCTCATCGCCGGGACGAACATGGAGATGGTATGTGTTGGAAAGCTCGACCTGGCAGCCGATGAGCTCCAAATCTTCGGCGGACAGACCGCCCTTAATCGCGGCCTGAGTGCCAACATTCATAAATACAGGAGTCTGAATAACGCCGTGAGGTGTGGTGAACTCGCCTCTTCTGGCCTTGCCTTCAGTTTTAATTAATTTGAACATATTAGCTCCTATTCTATCATCATGGCATCGCCGAAGGAGAAAAAGCGGTATTTTTCGCTGACGGCGTTGTTATATGCGTTAAGTATATTCTCGCGTCCTGCCAAGGCAGATACGAGCATAATCAGGGTGCTTTCTGGAAGATGGAAGTTTGTTATAAGGGCATCGATGCATTTGAATTTATAGCCGGGATAAATAAATATCTTTGTCCAGCCGCTTTTTGCTTCCATTATACCGCTTTCGCCCATAAAACTTTCCAAAGTGCGGCAAGAGGTTGTGCCAACGGCGATAACACGTCCGCCTGCGGCTTTGGTATCGTTTATTGCTTTGGCGGTTTCCTCGGGAATCATGCAAAATTCGGAATGCATTTCATGGTCGAGAATATCCTCTTCCTTCACGGGACGGAAGGTTCCAAGACCAACATGAAGGGTAACAAAATGCACCTTCACACCCATAGCTTTAATTTCCTCAAGAAGTTCCTGAGTAAAGTGCAATCCTGCGGTGGGAGCTGCTGCAGAGCCGATTTCGCGGGAATATACTGTTTGGTAACGCTCTTTGTCCTGAAGCTCGGCTTTGATATAGGGAGGCAGAGGCATTTTACCCAAACGGTCGAGAATTTCGAGGAAAATTCCTTCATATTCAAACTGGAGAATTCTGTTTCCGTCTTCGATTACATCGGTGACAGTTGCTTTAAGCTCTTTATTGCCGAAATATATTTCGGCGCCGGGACGGGTCATTTTGCCGGGACGGGTAAGGCATTCCCATTTTCCTTCTCCAAGGTCGCGAAGAAGAACAACTTCAATGCTGCCGCCGGTGCTGCGCTGGCCATAAAGTCTGGCAGGCATAACTCTGGAGTCGTTGAGGACGAGACAATCCCCTGCACGGAGATGTTCCTTAATATTGAAGAAATGCTCATGGCTTATTGCGCCGGTTTCTTTATTGAGGTGCAAAAGCTTGGAACTATCGCGCTTTTCCAGAGGGGTTTGCGCAATCAGTTCTTCGGGAAGATCAAAATAAAAATCAGATTTTTTCATTATGCTTAAGTTCCGTAACCGAGACCTACTCCGGTATAGTAGAATCCCAGAATCTCCTTATAAGATTTATCGAAGTATCTGGCCATTGAATAAGCTCCATACTGACTCATGCCAAGGTGGTGACCATATCCTTTGCCTTCAAAGGTAAAAGTGCCGGGTGTTGCGGATTTAACGGTATAGTGCATACTGTATAGGCCTAGAGCAATTCTGCAATTAGCTTGGTACAAAGTTTTGCTCTCGCCGGTGACAGATGTGAACTCGATAGCTATAATATTGCCGTTGGCAGAGGATTTTGTTTGAACGCGGGTGATTCTGCTCATTCCCAGCATTTCTCCAAGCTCGGTGCCTGTATAGCTTACAGACCAGTTTGCCATGGGATTCATGAAGTCAACAAAGCTGTCATAAGGGTCGGCTTTGCCCTTCAAATAAGGGTGTGAATAACTGCCGTTGACGTTGTAGTTATCTTCGCTGGCGCCTCCGTTGGAGGAACAATACAAGGTGTCTGCAAGAGAGCCGTTATATATGATATACTGGTTTGCTGTGCTTTTAACCGCAAGGGTGATATTGTCATTAACCTTGCTATTGCCTTCATAAGCTTGGAAGTATGTATCTCCTGTTACATCAAAACCGCAACGGGTGTAATAATTGGTGTTCATGATATGCTTTTGTGCATATGTTCTGGCTGCAACAGCCTGAGCCTTCATGGTTTCAAGAGGCCAATCGGCATCCATTTCTGCGGCACATACGCCCATAACATAGCTTTCAAGATCAACAACATTGATTACACTGATTCTTCCGCCGCCTAATACGGCAAATTCAAATCCGCCGCGATAAAGGCCGTTTTTGAATTTAATTCCGCCCTCTTCATTCTCGGTTATGGGACGAATAGCAAGCTTTATATCCTTGTCGGTGTAATCGAGCTCGTATACTTTTTCTCCGGTGATGCTGTCATATACTGCAATACCGCATTCCTCAATTACTTTGAGGGTAAGATACTGAGCTTCGCATGTTGTTTTGGGGTTAAAGCCCCTGCCGGAGTCATAGTAGCCAAAAGTGAAACCAAGTCCTTCGGGATTTTCAAGGCGTACCTCGATAAGACTGCTGTCTTGCAGATAAGAGTAATAGTAATTAAGGCCAACTTTGATAACGGTGGACTTAATTTTGATTTCTCCGTTATGGAATAGAAGTCCGGTTTCCGACTCGTCCTCCCCTATTGCTTCGGTTCCGTTGGAAGTTATGGCATAAAGCTCATTGTTCCCAAGAGAAGCAATACCATTAGCTCCAATTGCAAATAGATCGGAAAGATTGCCGCTATATGTGTTTTCGGGAGAATTGATACTAATTATTCCTGCAGCAAAAACGGCAGTGCATAAGAAAACAAATATCAACAAAATGGTAATAAAAATTAAAATAAATCGTTTATTCATTAAATCACTAAATTCCAATTGAAATAATAAAATAGAAGTGCTATAATACGGAAATTAAGACCCCGCATAAGCCGCTGCGTAATTATATAGTATTTTTAAGATATTATCAAGTGCATTTGTCGGAAGTAATATTTATCGGGATCTAAGCATACATTTTATTCAGGCGGCAGCCGGAAAGGATGCAAGTATGGAAAAATATAAAGTTGGCGTTATTGGCGGAACCGGTATGGTTGGACAGCGTTTTGTCTCTTTGATGGATGGCCATCCTTGGTTTGACCTCACAGTTATTGCTGCAAGTGCAGGCAGCGCCGGTAAAACCTATGAAGAAGCAGCCGGAAAACGCTGGGCCATAGAAACGCCCATGCCCGAACAGTTTAAGGGTATTATAGTTAAAAACGCCGTTGAAGATATGAAAGAAATTGCTGATGAAGTTGATTTCATTTTCTGCGCCGTTGATATGAATAAGGAAGAGATTAAAAAGTTTGAGGAAGCTTACGCAAAGCTTGAGTGCCCTGTTATCTCCAATAACAGCGCTCATCGCTGGACCGAAGATGTTCCCATGGTTATTCCTGAGGTTAACCCTGAGCATCTCGAAGTTATTCATGCTCAGCGCAAGCGCCTTGGCACCAAGCGCGGTTTTATAGCTGTAAAGAGTAACTGCTCCATTCAGAGCTATGTTCCCGCGCTTAGCCCCCTCCGCGAAAAATATGGCCTTACCAAAGTTCTTGCCTGCACTTATCAGGCTATTTCCGGCGCCGGTAAAACTTTCGAAACCTGGCCTGAGATGATAGATAATGTTATTCCCTACATAGGCGGAGAGGAAGAAAAGAGCGAGCAGGAGCCTCTCAAGGTTTGGGGTAAGGTTGAAGATGGCGTAATTAAGGCTGCGTCTGATACTGCAATTACCGCCCAGTGCATCCGTGTTCCTGTAACCAACGGTCATCTTGCAGCTGTTTTTGCAAGCTTTGAGAAAAAGCCCGAAAAGGAAGAAATTCTCAAGATTTGGGAAGAATATAAGGGCATTCCCCAGCTTCATTCCCTTCCCACCGCTCCCAAACAGTTCCTTAATTATTTCGCAGAGGACAACAGACCTCAGACCGGTGTTGACCGCAACATGGAAGGCGGCATGGCAATTTCCGTTGGCCGTCTGAGAGAAGATAGTCAGTATGACTATAAGTTCGTATGTCTTAGCCATAACACTCTTCGCGGTGCTGCAGGCGGCGGCGTTCTGCTTGCCGAGCTTCTCTGCGATCAGGGTTATATAACCAAAAAATAATTCCGAAAGGAGCTTTCTCTGAAAATACCTGTATTTGAAGGCGCCTGCACTGCCATCATAACCCCCTTTTGCGCCGATGGTATAGATTACCCTGCATTATCAAAGCAACTGGATTTTCAATTGGTAAATGGAATTGAAGCCATTGTTGTGGCAGGAACAAGCGGAGAGAACTCTACTTTAGAAATCCACGAGCATGCTCAGCTCGTGGATTTTTCTATCAGAAAATGCGCCGGAAAGGCAAAGGTTTTGGTTGGTGTTGGAGGAAACAATACTTCCGCCTGCCTTAAAAAAGCAAAAAACGCCGCCGAAGCCGGAGCGGATGCAGTTATGATGACCGCTCCCTACTATAACAAATGCTCAAAAGATGGTATGATAAAACATTTTAAGACCATTGCCGATGAAGTGGATGTGCCTCTGATTTTGTATAATGTTCCCTCCCGCACGTCCATAGGAATAAGCTTTGAAGTATATAGAGCGCTGCATCGTCATCCCAATATAAACGGAACAAAAGAGGCCTCCGGGGATATTTCGCTGATAGGAAAAATTATTACAGAGCTGGGAGATAATTTTAACCTTTGGAGCGGAAATGATGATAATACTATTGCACTTATGAGCATGGGAGCAAAAGGGGTAATTTCTGTTGCGTCGAATATAATTCCTGCCGAAATAGCGCAGTTATGCTCCTTGTGCGGCGGAGGAAATTACAAGGCTGCATGGGAAATATTCAGAAAATATAGGCGTTTGATGGAATTGATGTTTATTGATGTTAACCCAATCCCGGTAAAAACAGCTATGAAACTGATGGATATGGATAAAGGGCACCTGCGTTTGCCGCTAACGGATATTGAGGCATCAAAGGAAAATCTAATCAAAGCAGAGCTTGAAAAATTAGGGCTAATTTAATAAAAAGCATCCCGCGCTAAAATGTGTCGGGATGCTTTTTTCTTATTCGGTTGCCCATACAGCGGCTCGTTCCACAGCTCTTTTCCAGTCTTTGAGATACTTTGCAGCTTCGGCCTGGTCCATAGAGGGAGTGAAAATACGCTGGGACTGTCTTATAGCGCTTATATCGCTTATATCGTCCCAAACTCCGGTTGCAAGACCTGCAAGAAAAGCCGCGCCAAAGGCTGTTGTTTCAACCATTTTAGGTCTATCAATAGGCTTATTAAGGATATCGGCCTGGAATTGCATCATAACATCGCTGACAGAAGCACCGCCATCAACCTTGAGTACAGAAAGAGATTTTCCACAATCAACTTCCATGGCATCGAGAAGGTCCTTAACCTGATAAGCAATGCCTTCTAAAGTTGCTCTGCAAATATGGGCTTTTGTGCAGCCGCGGGTAAGGCCAACAATGGTGCCTCTTGCATACATATCCCAGTGAGGAGCGCCGAGACCTGTGAATGCAGAAATAACATATACGCCGCCGTTATCGCTGACGGTTTGAGCAAGATCGCTGCACTCTTGACTTGAGCCTATTATGCCAAGCTCATCACGAAGCCACTGAATACTGCTGCCTGCATTAAATACGCTGCCTTCGATGCAATAATTAGTTTTACCCTTAATGGACCATGCCACAGTGGTCAAGAGACCCGATACGGAGCGAACAGACTTCTCGCCTGCGTTAAGCAAGGCAAAACATCCTGTTCCGTATGTATTTTTGGCATCTCCGGGATTTATGCAGCCCTGACCAAGCAAGGCGGCTTGCTGGTCACCGGCAATGCCGCAAATAGGAGTTCCTGCAAGGGCTGTAAGACCGGGAATTCCGCTTGCAACATAGCCATAAACCATGGAATTGGGAACAGGCTCGGGCAGCATGGACATAGGTATTCCGAGATGTCTGCATAGTCCTTCGTCCCAAGTGAGAGAATCAATGTCAAAAAGCATTGTTCTGCTGGCGTTGGTATAGTCTGTCACATGGACTTTTCCACCGGTCAAATTCCATATCAGCCAACTATCAACAGTTCCGAAAAGCAGCTCACCCTTCTCGGCTCTTGCTCTTGCGCCTTCCACATTATCAAGAATCCATTTGATTTTAGTTCCGGAAAAATATGCATCAATCAAAAGACCGGTTTTATCTCTGACATAGGATGCAAGACCGTCGCTTGTGAGCTTGTCGCATATAGAGGCTGTGCGTCTGCACTGCCATACAATTGCGTTATATACAGGTTTTCCGGTTTGCTTATCCCAAATAATTGTGGTTTCACGCTGGTTTGTAACGCCTATGCCGGCAATATCAGTTGCGGATAATCCACTCTTTTCAAATGCGGCAGAAAGAGCATGGAGCTGTGATGACCAAATAACCTCGGGGTCATGTTCAACCCAACCGGGTTTGGGATATATCTGGGGGAACTGATATTGAGCAACGGTTTTAATATTGCCATGAGCATCAAATATTATTGCTCTTGAGCTGGTTGTTCCCTGGTCAAGGGCTATTACATATTGATTCATAATATTACTCCCATAAGATTATTGACTATGATTTAAATCTTAAATATAATTGATTTACATCAATAATAACATTTGAAGGAGGTATTTTCAATGTTTCGATTTGAAGATTTCACATTTCCTTCCTCTGCGGGGAATTTGGATATTCATGTAAGGTGCTGCATACCCGATGGACCTATAAAAGCATGTGTTCAAATTGCTCACGGAATAGCTGAGCATGCAGAGCGTTACGATGAGTTTGCCTCCTTTCTGGCCGAAAAAGGCATCGCTGTTTATACAAATGACCATATGGGCCATGGTAAGAGCATTAATGACAGCTGGCCACTTAGCTATTTCGGAGAAGAAAATGGCTGGGAAAAGACTATCAGGAATATGCGAAAGCTTAGAGAAATAATTATCAGCAAGCATGACGCTCTTCCCATTTATCTTTTTGGACATAGTATGGGAAGCTTTCTCGCCAGAACTTATATTATAGACTACCCTGATGATTTTACCGGAGTGATATTATCCGGAACAGGTCAGCAGCCCAAAGCCCTTGTTAAAGGCGGCAAATTGATGGCCAAACTTGAAATAAAGAAACATGGCAGCGCATATCAAAGTCCCCTGCTTAATAATCTCGCTTTTGGCAGTTATAACAAGGCCTATGAAAATCCCGGAACGGATTATGATTGGCTTAGCAGAGACAAGCTTTGCGTTGATAAATATATTGCCGATCCTCTTTGCGGTTTTATTCCATCTGCCGGTCTTTTTTATCAGATGATGCGAGGTATAGACTATATTACCGACGCAAAAAATCTAAAGAAAATGAACAAAAACACCCCGGTATATTTCATGTCCGGAGATGCCGATCCCGTTGGAGATAACGGTAAAGGAGTTAAAAAAGCCTATGGAAATTTTGTTTGCGCCGGCATGAAAGATGTGTCAATTCGCCTATATAAAGAAGGCCGTCATGAAATGCTCAACGAGCTAAATAAAACAGATGTATTTGATGATATTTACGAAGTTATTGCCGATTGGTCAGAGGCAAAATAAATGAAAAATTTTGTTTGGATTACCCATAATTTTTCATACCATAATAAGGAAAAATGTCGAAACAACAATTGACACTTTTTGCTCCTTAATATATAATAAACA
>JAFYUG010000219.1 GCA_017558545.1 Oscillospiraceae bacterium
AAAAAGCCTTTCGGAATTTCCGAAAGGCTTTTTAATTATTAAGTTTGACTTACTTTGCGTTGAACTCTTCAACAGCGGCGAAGAAGGCATCGATATTTGCCCAGGGAGACTGGGGAGGAATGTCGCAGCCGGAGGAGATGCAGAAGTTGGGAGCATAGGAGCAGCTCTCGAGAACATGGAGAGTTGCAGCGCGAACGGACTCGGGAGTGCCGTTGCAGATCTGGCCGGCGGGGTCAACGTTACCCATAACGAGAACGTCAGCAGGAGCAGCCTTGATCATCTCGGTGAGCTCAACAGCGTTGCCGAAGTGGTAAACCTTGGCGCCGCAGGAGAAGATAGCGTCGGTCATGAGAGCGATATTGTCGCCGCAGTTGTGGTAAACGAAGAGGAAGTTCTCGTCCTGAACAGCATCAACGATTTCCTTAACATAGGGAGCGGAGAACTCTTCGCAGAGCTTGGGAGAGAGCATGCCGGCGAGGGGCTCAGCAACAACAACGCCGTTTGCGCCAACTTCCTTGTAAGCCTTGATGTAGCTGATGATGAAGTCGGTAGCCTTTCTCAGAACGGTGTGAACCATATCGGGCTCAGCATAGCAGTAAATCATAGCCTCGCTGACGTCGAGGAGGCGGCCAGCCAGAGAGAAGGGTCCGATAACGCCTGCGAAGATGGGGCGATCGGTGATGAGTTCCTTAGCCTGACGGATAGCATCGATGTAAAGGCCGGTGCGGGCAGCGCCAACTTCGGGAACGGCCAGCTCGTCTGCTTCGTCCTCATCGCTGACAATAGCGCCGATAACGGTGGGAACCTCATCGTCGGTAACGCGGATGGTGGAGCCGAATGCCTCTGCTTCAACAGAGAGGTCCATGAGGCTGACGGAAGCGGCGGTGTCAACGCGGTCAGCGATCATCTTCATGCCCTTTGCCTGCATATCAGCGCTGGAGATAAGCTCGCGAACGGTGATGCCCATCAGCTGGACGGAGGGGAAGGAGAGAACGGGGGTTGCCTTCTTCTTGGCGGTGGCGATCATCTGGTCTTTCCATGCATACATGTTCATAGGTGTGAGGTTCCTTTCCAAATCGTAGTTTTTTTAGTTTATGGCTTAATGATAAGGCTTCGAAGCCAAATAGTATATAAAAAATTTGTTATTTTTGTAATTTTTTTAGCTTTGTTAAAAATTTCTGCCAAATTTTGTGATTTTTTTACCCTTGCGAGCGGCTATGAAAGGCAAAATTATTGCATATTTTCTCTCTGAGCAAGCCAATTTTTCTCTCTGTCATGGCAGGAGAAGAGGATTATCTGGCGCTCTTTGCTAAGTTCAAGGAGCATTTCCATGGCGTATGCCATGCGCTCATCATCGAAATTGACAAGGGCATCGTCCAGAATAATGGGGCAGGAGCAGCCTTCGGGCAGAGCCAACTGGCAGATTGCCAGACGCAGAGCCAAATAGAGCTGGTCGGAAGTGCCCTGAGAGAGGAAGGATTTTTCATGGGCAATGGTATCCGTATCACGGGAGGCGGTGGCATCCAGCTCGCGGGAGAAGCTGAGGGACACATACTTGCCGCCGGTGAGAGCGGACATAATCTCCCCTGCTCTGCGGCCAAGGGCGGGAGAGAAGCGCTGCTGCATCTCGTCATTGGCTTCGCGGAGGGTTTCGATGGCCATAGAAAGGGCATTATACTGCTCCAAAAGCTCATCATGGCGGCTTTGGAGAGATTCAAGCTCGGTGCCCATAACCATGGGGTCTCCCATGGCGGCGATTTCGCCTTCCTTACGGCTAAGCTGCATGGCGACTGCGGCGGTCTCAGCCTTGGCGCGGAGAAGAGCGGCATTCTCGCCCATGTCGGCACCTGCGGAAAGAAGCTCTTCCTCGGCCTGACGCAGGGCGGCTCTGCGGCTTTCCAGCTGCTGTGCAAGCTCGGCGGCCTCTTTTTCGGCCTCCTCGGCCTCGGCAAGGGCGGCAACATAGGCCTCGGCCTTTTCCACTATGGCCTCGGGAGTGGGGTCTTCCAGCTCATACCAATGGGCAACATTTCCGGTGAAGGTAGCAAGATCCTTTTTCTTGGTTTTGATAACCACATAGCTTACGCCCGCTGCAAAGAGGATGGGGAAGCCGATGATTGCAATGAAGAAGGGGCCTATGCCGCTGAAGCCAAGGGCAAAGAGCACGGCGGCTATGCCAAGAGCGGCAAGGCTGTTCCAATAGCCGGGGATATTCTCGCCGAAGGCCACAAGGCGCTGGGAGTCCACACCTGCAACCCGTCTGGCCTCATCGGCGCTTTTGCCGGCAAAGGGGCCGACTTCCGTGACGGCTTTGAGGCGGCTGTGCTTTTCCTCGGCGGCGGCGCAGCCCTTTTCCAGCTCGGGCATGCCGTTGCGAAGGTTTTCAAGCTTAGCTATAAGATTGCGGCGGCCTT
>JAFYUG010000220.1 GCA_017558545.1 Oscillospiraceae bacterium
CGCAGACAGCTGTCTCGCTGCGGCTCGGTCACGCCGCGGCTCTGACATGCCCCCGGCATGTCATTCACTCCCGCGGCGACACTTCGTTACCTCCGGGAGAAGCCTTTAAATGCGGAAATTTCACACATTTCCGTAGGGGCGATTCATGAATCGCCCGCATTTCCCCTCATCTGTCTGCCCTTCGGGCAGCCACCTTCCCCAAGGGGAAGGTCTATAATGTTTTTTCTATTTAATTTTCGAAAGGAGGGCCGACTATGGCTTTTGTTCATCTTCATGTTCATAGCGAGTTCAGCCTTCTTGACGGCGCCTGCCGCATAACAGAGCTGCCCAAAAGAGCAAAGGAACTGGGTCAAAACGCCATCGCCATAACCGACCACGGCGTTATGTATGGCGCAGTGGCCTTCTATAAGGCCGCCAAAAAGGAGGGCATTAAGCCCATCATAGGCTGCGAGGTCTATGTTGCCCCTTCTTCCCGCTTTGGCCGCGAATACGGCGTGGACGGCAATTACAGCCACCTTGTGCTCCTCTGCAAAAATGACATAGGCTACCGCAACCTCTGCTACCTTGTGTCCGCAGGCTTCACCGAGGGCTTTTATATCAAGCCCCGCATAGACTGGGAGCTGCTCCACGCCCACACCGAGGGTCTTATCTGCCTCAGCGGCTGCGTTGCAGGCGAAATTCCTCAGAAAATCCTCCGGGGCGAGTATGAAGCCGCCAAGGCCAAGGCCTTGGAGCTGCGCTCTCTTTTCGGCGAGGATAGCTTCTATTTGGAGGTTCAGGACCACGGAGATTTGGACGAAAAGCGGGCTATGAGCGGCATTATTCGCATAAGCGAAGAAACCGGCATTCCCCTTGTCCTCACCAACGACGCCCACTATATTAAGCGCGCCGATTCCCAAAGTCAGGACGTGCTTTTGTGCATACAGACGGGCAAAACTCTCGACGAGCCGGGACGCATGAAGTTCGAGGGCGAGGAGTTTTACCTGAAAAGCGAGGGAGAGATGGCCGCACTGCTGCCCGAATTCCCCGATGCCATCGAAAATACCCAGCGCATAGCGGATATGTGCTCCTTCGACTTTGAGTTCGGCCACTATCACCTGCCCGAATTCAAGCTCCCCGAGGGAGAAACGGACTCTTCAAGCTACCTCCGCAAGCTCTGCCGACAGGGTTTTATAAAGCGCTACGGCGAAAACGCCGAGGTTCAGAAGCAGCTGGACTATGAAATCAACATGATTGAGCGCATGGGCTTCGTGGATTACTTCCTCATAGTTTCCGACTTCGTAGGCTACGCCAAGAGCGTGGGCATACCCGTTGGCCCCGGCAGAGGCTCCGCCGCAGGCAGCGTTGTCAGCTATTGCCTTGGCATCACCGACGTTGACCCCATCAAATACAGCCTCTATTTCGAGCGCTTCCTGAACCCCGAGCGCGTAAGCATGCCCGATATCGATATGGACTTCTGCATACGCCGCCGCGGGGAGGTTATAGACTACGTTAACCGCAAATATGGCTCCGACCATGTGGCGCAGATAGTCACCTTCGGCACCATGGCCGCCAAGAACGCCATTCGCGACGTTGGCCGCGTTATGGGCGTAAGCTACGGCGAGACCGACGCCGTTGCCAAGGCCGTTCCCAACGCCCTCCACATCACCATCAGCGAATCGCTGCAGGTGAGCAAGGCTCTCAAGGAGCTTTATGAGGGAGAAGAGCGCATAAAGACCCTTGTGGACACCGCCAGGGATCTTGAGGGTATGCCCCGCCATGCCTCCACCCACGCCGCAGGCGTTGTTATCACCAAGCGCCCCGTCTATGAGTATGTGCCCCTGGCCAAAAACGATGAGTCCGTTGTCACCCAGTATCAGATGACCACCCTTGAGGAGCTGGGTCTTCTGAAAATGGACTTCCTTGACCTCCGAAATCTCACGGTGCTGGACGATGCCGTTAAGCTTGTCCGCCGCACCAAGCCGGATTTTGACATTGAAAAAGTTCCCGAGGACGATAAAAAGGTCTTTGAAATGCTGCAGGCAGGCCGCACCGGCGGCGTGTTCCAGCTGGAATCAAGCGGCATAACCGCCGTTTGCACAGGCCTCAAGCCCAAGAGCATAGAGGATATCACCGCTATCATAGCCCTCTACCGCCCCGGACCCATGGACTCCATCCCCCGCTTTATTGAGTGCTCCGCCAATCCCGGCAAGATTAGCTATAAGCACCCCATGCTGGAGGATATTCTGGGCGTCACCTATGGCTGCATAGTCTATCAGGAGCAGGTTATTGAAATCTGCCGCCGCCTTGCAGGCTTCTCCCTCGGTCAGGCGGATATGATACGCCGCGCCATGAGCAAGAAGAAGGAGGCGGAAATAGTCCGCGAGCGCAAAACCTTCATCTACGGCGATCCCGAACGCAACATCCCCGGAGCTATGGCCAAGGGCATACCCGAGGCCGTGGCAGGCAGCATCTATGACGAAATTCTGGACTTCGCCAACTACGCCTTCAACAAGGCTCACGCCGTCAGCTACGCCATAGTGGCCTACCGCACCGCCTATATGAAGGCTCACTACCCCAGAGAGTATATGGCCGCGCTCATCACCAGCGTGCTGGATAACTCCGCCAAGGTGGCCGAGTATATAAGCGAGTGCCGGGACATGGGCATCAAGCTGCTGCCCCCCGATATAAACGAGTCCTTCCCCGACTTCTCCGTTGTGGGTAACGATATCCGCTTTGGCATGGCCGCCGTTAAGAACGTTGGCCGCGGCTTCGTCCGCACCCTCGTGGCCGAAAGACAAAGAGGAGGCAGATTCGAGGCCTTCGACGAGTTCTGCCGCCGTATGTACGGTCAGGACTTCAACCGCCGCGCCCTTGAAAGCCTCATCCGCGCAGGTGCTTTCGATAGCCTCGGCTATAAGCGCCGCGCCCTGCTGCAGGTTATGGACAGCGTTATTGACGGCATAGCCAGCGCAGGCAGAAAGAATGTGGAAGGCCAGTTTGACCTCTTCGGCATGAGCGAGGAAGAGGGCGGTGTAGGCGCCGAGAGCCTCCGTCTGCCCGACATAGACGAGTTCACCCCCCGTGAAATGATGAGCATGGAAAAGGAGATGACCGGCCTTTATCTCAGCGGTCACCCCATGGACGAATTCCGCCACAAGGCCAAGGCTCTGGGCGCCGTGAGAATAGGCACCATTTTGGAAGAGCACGCCAATGGTATCTCCGACGGCAAGTATGCCGACGGACAGTATGTAACCATCTGCGGCGTTGTGGGCAGCTATAAAACCCGCACCACCAAAAATAACTCCATGATGGCATACGTCACCCTGGAGGACGATAGCGGCTTTATGGAGCTTATCTGCTTCCAGCGCTGTCTGGATAACGGCGGTCAGCATATTAAAGATAATGCCGCATTGGTGGTAAAGGGTCGCATTTCTGTCCGGGATGAGAAAGAGCCTCAGCTGATGGCCGACAGCATCCGCCCCATCTCCGAAGCCGAATTCAACGCTCCCTCCCCTGCCCCCGCTCCCCCTCCCGAAAAGAAGGAGAAAAAGCTCTATATCAAGCTTCGCAGCGATGATGAAAAGCTACTGAGGAAAATTGACCTTATGCTGAAGATGTTCGAAGGCAAGGACACCCTCGTGCAGTATTTCGAGGATATTAAAAAGCAGCGCAGCTGCCCCTGCCTCGTCCATGGCGCCTTTGTGAAAGAGCTGAAAGAGCTTTTAGGGGAAGAAAACGTTGTTGTGAAATAATAGCGCGAAACAAGAGCTGTGTAATAAAAAACCGCGAAATAAGAGTTGTGTAATAAAAATAATTGGGAAGAGAATTTTCTCTTCCCAATTTCCCTTTAAGGCTCTCCCCTCCGGGGAGAGCTGTCACGCGAATGCAGCGGGCGGACACACAGGTCCGCCCCTACGGAGGGCAAGGTTTCCACCCGCCCCAAGGCTCCTTGCAATGACTAGGATTCTAGCCTGTGCAAATGTAGGGGCGAACTGTGTTCGCCCGCAAATGTTGCGCCATCTGAGCATTGATTATCCCCCGCCGCAGTATGCCGCAAAAACGTTACCGGGCATATGCCTGTGGGTTAAGCTGAAGACGGGGGGATTCCAAAGGGGGACACAATCGGCGTGTCCCCCTTTGGTGTGTTTTTCTTTTGCCACTTCTTTTTGCACAAGCAAAAAGAAATGGCACGTTCCTCCTACCGCAAAGGCGGGCGGCAGATTGCCGCCCCTACAAATCGGGCTGTCGGGGACGCCAGCCCCTACAATGTCGCAGATTAAAAACATAGTCATTGCGAAGAACTAAATAGCCTGTCATACCGACCGAGCGACAGCGAGTGGAGCGTATCTCCATTGGCAATCCCTCAGTCAGCTTCGCTGACAGCTC
>JAFYUG010000221.1 GCA_017558545.1 Oscillospiraceae bacterium
GGGGCGGATTCAATATCCGCCAGCCGTGGTAATCCGTATCCCCTTACAAGCGGGACGTCGAGGACGCCGTCCCCTACATTCGCACAAGCCAAAATCTTAGTCATTGCGAAGCGCCTTTAGGCGCTGTGGCAATCCGTTCCCCCTCTCCGCTTCGCTATCGCTCAGCACCTCTCCCCATAGTGGCGAGACTTTAAAAAAGTAAAAGCTTCGGATTATTCATCCGAAGCTTTTTGGATTATTGATTTGATGTGTCTGTTGAAAGAAGACCAAGCTCTGCCCAATCTATAGCACCGTATCCGATGATAACAGAAGTTCCGTCAGTATAAACGCCTTCAATTGGCAAATCTTCCGTGTTTGGTGTGGGCACAAATGAATAAGAAAACACACCTACTCTGTCGTCATGGTTTCCCTCTACGGTATAGATGGTTTGAGGTGTTTTGCCTGTTTCAATGCCATTTTCATCAAGGATAGGAGTCTCGGGCATTACATAAAGAACAACACCAACATGGTCAGCCCTTTTGTTGCCCTCTAAGTTTTCAAAGAATACAAGGTCACCGGGATTGGGGAGATGCTCTTCCTTCAGTCCTTCATCCATCTCGTATGGATAATACCATTTGCCCAATGTTTCATATCCATTATCTCTCTTATAGGTGTCTATTTCAATCTGAAAATCGAAACTGTTGTTATTTTCAGGATCAACCGCAAGGCCTTCCTTATCAATCTGTCTATCAAACTGATACCACATCATATTGTTAACAGAAGGACTAAGTAACTGGTAATCGCTTGTGCCATACTCTTCTTCAATGGTCTTGTTAAATCCCCAAGAAACAAATAGGGCACACCAAGGTATGGTTTCAGGCTCTGTTGCCCACTCGCTTGTTGTATCGCGTGATGTCTTTGCCCAATACCATGTTGCAAACTCATAGCCATTGAAAATGGTATTGTCATAAATTCTGCCGGTGCTTCCGTACTGCTCGGCAAGCTTGGTGAGCAGATTTACGCGGCCTTCCATTTCCGCTTGAAGCTTTGCCTCTCTCAATAGTTCTTTCCATTTTTCGGGGTCACTGGCAATCTTCTCGTCCTCGGGCTCAATTTCAGCAAGGACAATTTCACCGCTGCCTACACGACAATAAACAGATGCGGAATATGCATCCCCTGCGGTAGTTTCGATTTCGCATTTCAGGACACGGTTTTCATAGGAGATGGTGGAGCTGGCAACATTTTCTACAATTATCGCTCCATCTTTGCCTATAATTGCCTGCTCTGCCGTATCAAAGCCAAGAACACATTCACCAGCTTTAGTCTCTTTGTTGAGCTTGCCGGTCTCACTTGTTGCATAAAGTTCCCATCTATAATAATCCTCAAATTCCTTTGCAAGAATTTTGCCGATGGTATCTTCTTTCATTTCTTCGTTGTTGCCGTCTATATATTTAACATCCGTTACGGACATCTCAGAAGCGATATTCTCCAAAACTCTGAGAATAACTCTAGAATCGCTTTGGAGGGCGGCATCGTCGGAGGCCGCCTTCTCCATTCGCATGCCAAAAAGCATAAAGGATGCTGCAGCGGCAACTACAAGGGTGGACGCAGCAATGGCAACAAGGAGTTCAACCAAGGTGAAGCCGGAACATGATTTTCTCATGAGCCCACCTCCTGGTTCTCTACCTGAACAGTGGTCACTTCGTAGGATATATATTCAAATGCTACGCCATAGATTTTGGCGTAATCAATCTTCTGTCCTCCGTTGTCCTCTTTATATTGCTCTGCTGCAAAGCTAAGCCTAATATCTGCACTTACCTGAACACTGCCAAATTCAGCAGTTGCATTAATCAGATAATATACATTGCCCGCAATTTTATTATTTTCCTCTTTGGGTTCATCAATTGCAAATGTTACCGTTTCCAGCTCCTGATTTATATTTTCTTCAAAACGAGCAATATAGCCTGTAGATTCATCTTCGGCATTATTATCTGTCAATTCAAAAGAAAAGTCTTGCCCTTCATAAAACTGTCTTTGCGCTTGCTCTGCAAGGTCTATTTTTTCATTAATTTTTCCGCTAAATTCAGAGGGCAATACCGCATTTCCCGCAAGACCGGTAACATACTCCACAGCACCGGCCTGCAGTTCGGCCACAAACAGCTCAATGGCGCCTTCGGCGGCGTATTTATCTTCTGTATACTGCAAAGCGGCAATTTGGTTTTTATGATTTCTTGCTGCGGTGGTGCAAGCTGCAACGGCAACGAGGCTTATAACCATAATTACAACAAGGGCATAAGCAAGGATGTAGCCATCCTGCTTTTTCAAATTCTTCATCATCATTACGCACCGCCTTCCTGTGCAGGCACGGTGCTCGCAGATGCAATGCGTATATTAGTTGTCACACTAACATCTGTGCATTCTCCGCTCCATACCGTAACTTTGTACCATGAGCTTTCATCAGGCTCGCTATCTTGGGTTATAGAAATATAGATATCAAAATAATCGTTAGAATCGGGGTTTACTTTGACATTTTCGGGAAATTTATTCGCCAAGCTATAGCTGATATTTCCGGCGTCATCTTTAGTGCCTTCATACACCAATCCCTCGGCCATGAGTTGTTCCACGGTGGACTCCACCAGCAGTCTGGCCTGAAGGATTTTTTCGCTTTCTGCGTTTAAACGGAAAGAAAGGACCAAACTTGCACAAACAGGCGCGACCATAAGCCCCAAAATGGCGATTGCTACAATAATCTCCAAAAGGGTTGAGCCTTGTTTGTTCTTGAATGGTCCTTTCATATTTTCCTCCCACGGTATTAATAACCGTTATCAACCAAAAATGCTGTCCTTACCTATCTCGGGCTCGTTTACATCGGGCTTGACATATTCCTTACCCGCAGAATCGAGGATATAGCAGATAAGAGTCAAATCACCGATTGCAAGGTCTCTATCCGGATCATACTGGATGCGGGCGTCCTTGATTGACGTTATGCGGGAATCGGTTGCGAGATAGTTAATCATCTCCTTGAAACCTTCATATGTGGTTTCATAGTTGACGGTGAGTTCCAGACCCTGCAGAATTGCTCCGTCGGAGAAAATCTGAATAGGATAGGCCTGGGAGAGAGTGAAGCTTATCTCCGTGCCGAAGAGCTGTTCCAGATATATGACGTACATAATCTGGTCTTCTTCCTTCATTTCCTTGGGGAAACGTTCGTAGAGATACTTGCGGCTTGCGTCAATTTCCTCTACGGCGCCGGGGATATACTCCTGATATTTTTCGTATTTGCTGTTATTGGCTATCTGAACCTGCAGCATGGAAATATTATTTTCAATGCTGGCCTTCTGGTTTTCATAGCTATCCTTCTCGGGAATATACTTGAGGAAAATCAAGCCTATTGCAATGAGAAGGAGGAGGATGGCTAAAATTACCTTCCAGGATTTGGAGAGAAATTTCACTGGCCCACCTCCAATTCTGCAGGGGGAACAACCTTGTCGTCATAGCTGAGACCGGCGCGTTCCATTTCCTCTGCAACAAGTGCAATATCGTAGCCCAAAATTACATCGAAATAGATGTTTCTGTCCACAGCGGTGCCATCGCCACCTGCGCCGGTACCGTTATTCTGCTCACCCTTGTTGCCCAAAAGCTGGTCGAGAAGGTCCTGCAAAGAGTCATTGCCGGGTTTCTGAGAGGGAGTGGGGGTGGGAGTGGTTTCGGGTTTCTGAGAAGGAGTGGGAGTGGGTGCTGCAATATTGGGCTTGAGATACTTGAGAACATCGTTAAGATCGCTTGCGCTGAGCTTGCCGGATGTGAAGAGCTTGAGTATAGCCGCGTCTCTGATGTTGGAGGTAAGCTTTCTTGCCTCGGCATTGAGAGCGGAAGAAACGGTATTGTTGATAATATCCGTTGCAAGGCGGTTGCTGTTGAGGCCGTCCACGGGATTTACCTTGTCGGTCTCTTCCTCGTCTTCCTTATCATCGGAATGATAGAGAACCTGCTCGAGATACCATGCATAGCGCTCTGCAAGCTCATCCTTGGTGCAAATGAGGGTCTCTGTCGCCTTTACTACGCTGTCATTTTTAGTGATGATGGCAGCAATCTCAGGGGCATTTTTCTCGAGATCCTTCTTGCCGCCGGAAAGAAGGGCGGAATAGGCCTTGGGCTTGCTTGTGAGGTCACTTCTGATCTTGCTATAGAGGATTTCGTTGTTGCGATTCATATCCTCATTGAAAACCTTAGCAAAATAGTATCTTGCAATGGAGTCGGTTTCAATCATTTCCACAATTGCCGCCTTCTTCTGAGCGGTGGTGGATTCAGACTGGAGGAAGCTGAGGCTCATTTCGGTATCGGGCAGGTTGCCGTAGATATCCTCAAGGATGACAACATCCTTCATGTCCAGAGCTTCAATTTCGAACACGATATCGTCGCGGGTGATAAGACCCTTATCAATACCGTAACGCAAAAGTGCGGCGCGGTCGCTTTCGCTGAGCTTGCTCATATCGGTGTTGCCGCCCAGAAGCTGAGTGATGGTCTCGATGGTATCGGCGCTGATGCCGCCGAATTCCAGACCGCTATCGCCCAAAATGTCTTCAAGGTCACCAAGGTCACCGTTTTCAAGATCGCCGAGGATGTCCTCGAGATCATCGGGGTCGAGATTTCCAAGAATATCTCCAAGCTCCCCGTTTTCTCCGCCGAGAGAGCCAAGAATATCCTCTATGCTGCCGCCGTTTTGGATCTGGCCGAGAAGATCGCCTATGTTAATGCCGCCTGCGGAGCCTTCGGTGGGCACTTTTTCGTTGGGGTTACCCTTTGCTGCCTGTCCGGTGGTACCGGTGAGGCTGGAAATGCCGAGAAGGTCTGCATACTGCAGTTCGCGCAGCTCCATGATAACGTATGCTGCCTCTTCCTTGCTGGGGCAGGCAATTCTCAGCTGCAAGCCGGTGGGCTGAATGACTATAGCCGTAACCTTAGTGGTCTCGGGCAGAACGCTTTCCAACTCGCTGAGCATGCTGACGAGGTTATCGTTATAGGTCTTAACAGAGCCGAAGAGAGTGTCCCAATCGTTACTATAGGCGCTATATCTGCTGATATAGTCATTATAGTTATTGGCATAGTCCTGAGTTTCGGAATACTTGATGCGCAGAAGCAGCTGAGTATCCTCAAGACGGTCAATATCGCGTTTCCAAATTTCTGCGGAGCTAAGGGTGTAGACCGCGGTGAGAACAAGGATGCCGCCGGTGATCAGTATGAGAACATACTGCCAGAGGCCGCCCATGCTGCGCTTAATTGCGCCGCGGCGGTTCATATTGGGATCGCCGAAGTCCATTTCTGCAACGGAAGTACCATAGCAGAGCATCCATTCGGGACCATCGATAACAGTTATGGGCATGCCCAGCTCAAACTGTGCGCTCTGAATAAATTCGGGGTCAGCAGCCAGCTTGCCGCCGAATACGCACTTGAAGTTGCTGCCGTAGCTGCCTATGCGGGTGTTATAGTAGTCCACCAGCATGGAAACTTCGCGAAGAGCCATTTCGGGATCGGGTCCGCACTGGAACATACGCTGAGAGCGGACGGACTGTCCCTGCATGATAGTTACTATCATGTGCTCGCGTTCAGCCACAACGTAAAGAGTGCTTTCCTTCTCCTTTTTCTCGGCGTCGGCGCTCTTTTTCTTCACGGGGGGCTCATATATGCCGCGGGCGAAGCTGACAACGCTGCTGCCGCACCACTGGATAGCTTCAACATTAAGTCCGCAATCGTTGGCGATGGCATAATAGCGGGTCAGAACGCTGTTACTGACCGCCCAAAGCTGAACGCTCAGTTCGCTGTTGCCATTATCGCTCTTTGCATTGCCGTTTATCTTCCAAACAAGGTTATAGTCCTTGGTGTCAACAGGGAAATACATATCCATGTTGGAGCGAAGCATCTTATCCAGCTTCTTTTCGCTCAGCACGGGAGCGGTGGCAAGTTCAGTTATAATCTGAGTGGTGCAGAGAGAGAACACTGCTCTGTTGCAGCGTTTGAACTCAGGCTCCAGAAGAGCGGTGCTCAAAAGTTCCTTAACAACTTCGGGCTGGACGATGTAGCCATCGTCAACTGCGCCCTCGGGAACAGGCAAGACAACACTATGGAGCATAGCAGGCTCTGCAGAACCAAGTATCATAAGGGCAACGCGAAGTTCGTCTTTATCAAGACGAATTACCAATGCGCGTCCTTTCAGATTTTTCTTGCTCATTGTTTTCTCCTTCTAACTAAATCCAAATCCCAAGCTGCGATGGGACGGAAACGGGCAACTGTGAATAATCACAGTAAAATTAATCTTTTATGCGGCGCGCCGAGGTCGTCGCGCCCTACAGATGCAACAACAAAATCTTCAGTCATTGCGAGGAGCCGCAGGCGACGCGGCAATCCGTAGCCCCTATCGGTGGGGCGTCGGGGACGCCGCCCCCTACAGATGCATTTTCCTTTTGCTGTGAAAAGGGCACAACCTTTTTAAAAACCAAAAAAGGCTCTGCCCCGGCCACAACCGGGGGTAAAAATTTGCTATCAAAGGCCAAAAAGGCCAAGATAAGCGCCTATTATAGCATCGCCAAAGAGTGCAGCTATGATGATGCCGGCGGAGAGATAAGGGCCGAAGGCCAGCTTTTTGCCCTCGCCGGAGCGGCGCATACGCACAATATGAATAATGCTGCCGGAAACGCTGCCTATTATAAGTGCAAGAAGAATGCTCTTCCAGCCCAAAAGCAAGCCCGCAGCGCCCATGAGCTTAACATCGCCCATGCCAATTCCGTTTCCTCCGGTAGCAAACCAAAGGATAAGGAAGAGAAGGCTTACGCAGACCATGCCTATAAGGTAGCTCTGCCAATTGCCCAAATCGGTGAAGAGTCTTACAAGACCCAAAACGAATATTGCAAGATTCAGACCGTTGGGAATTTCATAGGTGCGCCAGTCAATGAGGGATATAACGATGCAAAGACTGACGAGGCAGCAACAAAGAGCAATTTTCAGATAATCCCCGCCGAAGCAAATACCGGCCAAAAGCCAAAGGATGCCGTTTATTGCTTCAACAGCGGGATACTGGGGGGAAAGTGCCGCGCCGCAGGCACGGCACCTTCCCTTTTGCATTGCGAAGGAGAGAAGAGGTATGTTTTCATACCATTTCAGCTGATGTCCGCAATGCATGCAATGGGAGGAGGTTTTCACGAATTCCTCGCCCTTGGGAATGCGGAAGATAAGCACGTTGCAGAAGCTGCCCACGCACAGACCCAAAACCGCTATTAAGATAAGGACGAGAATATTCATGTATTCCTCCGTGGATTAGTTAATAGGAATGATTAATTAGGCAATGGGTTCCCAGCCGTTAGCGCGGGTCCAGTTAGCGCCCTTCTCATAGCTGCCCTTACCGAAGTCGATGACCTTGGTGAAAGTGCCGGGAGTGTTATCAGCAACATCGGTAACACCTTCAACAAACATTGCGAAATCAGCATCGAAATCCTTTGCAAGGGTCTTGCCATTTTCAACAGATACAGTGATGGTAGCATTGTTGTTCTGACCTGCAGCAACACTGATGCTCTCGATGTTGCTTTCAGCAATAGCATTGGCAGCCTGTGCAGCGCTGGCAATCTGGTCGAGTTCGGTTACGATAGCGGCATCCTGAGCCTTGGTGATGTAGCCATTGTATACGGGGATAGCAACGCCGGCGAGGATGGCAAGGATGGCGATGACGACGATCAGCTCAACGAGAGTGAAGCCGCCCTTGGACTTAAGAGTTCTCATGGGTATCATTTCCTTTCAAAAATTAAATTTTTATCTCTTAAATTTATATATCTTCCGTTTTTAGAAACGGGGGATATTCTTTTTGTTTCGACCTTGCTTAATTGAGATACTGGTCGTAGGCAGAGGTCATCTTCAGCATGGGCATGTAGATACTCAATACGATGACAACAACGAAGAAGGCCATGAAGAGGATGATAATAGGCTCCATAAGGGAGAGGAGCTTCTGAACAGCGCCGTCAACCTCATCATCATAATAGTCGGCGGTTTTTTCAAGCATACCCTGCAAGTCGCCGGTTTCCTCGCCAATGGCGATAAGGTTATACACCATGGGGGGGAAGAGCTTGCTTTCACGGACGGCAACATTAAGCTGCCAGCCTTCGGAAACCTGAGCGCGGATGCGGGTTACTGCTTCCTTATACCAAATATTCTTCATGTTGTTGGCCACAAGCTCAAGGCTGTCCGTAAGGGTAAGGCCGGAGCCAAGCAGCAGGGACAAAGTTCTTGCGAACATGGCGGAGGCGCTTTTTACGGTGAGCTCCTTCACAACTGGAATTTTGCGGCTTATCCATCCATAGGCATGCATACCAACATTTGTTCTGCCAAAGGCTATGCCGCCCAGGACAAGAACAATGATTACGATGGCAATGAGCCAAATCCATTTCTGCATGAAATGGCTGGTGTTGACAACTATCTGAGTTATCATGGGAAGCTCGGCGCCCATGTCGGTGAAGGTTGTTACGAACTTGGGAACGATAACCGTCATCATAACAATGAGGACAATTATCATAACAACGATGAGGACGCAGGGATAAATCATAGCCTTGGTGACGGCGGCGCCGGTTTTCTTCATCTTATCAAAATAGGTTTCCATTTGGCTGAAGGAGCTTTCCAGATTACCGGATTCCTCGCCGGAGGCGACCATATTGACAAGCATGCTGTTGAAAATTTTGGGGTGGCGGCGCATGGAGAGAGCAAGACTATCGCCCTTTTCAACGTCAGTCTGCATATTGCGGATAGCGGAGGCCAGTTTTTTGTTCTCCGTCTGCTGGCCAAGCATGTTCAAAACAACGGAGATGGGCACGCCTGCTCGAAGAATACTTACGAACTGGCGGCAGAAAATGGCCATATCCTTGGCCTTAGGCTTATCAAGAAAGCCTATATTAAGATCGCGGTCAAGAATGCTCTGTTCGCCAATCTCGATTATGGTATAACCGGCGCGGCGCAGAGTGCTTTTGGCCTGCTCCAGAGAAGGAGAATCAATGCTATCCTTGATAGTCTTTCTGTTAGTGCCAACGGCGGTATAACTATAAGTGGGCAAGTTCTCCCCTCCTTTAGTATTTTTAGAACATTATTCCGCTGCCGGCGCCCTTTGCAAAGCGCAGGTTGGCAGGCTCGTTTGCAACGGTCATAGCGTCATCAACAGTGACCAGGCCCTGCTGAATAAGAGCAATGAGGCCATCATCCAAAAGCTGCATACCTGCATCCTTATGGGTCTGCATGGTGCTGCTGAGCTGGAAGGTTTTACCCTGACGGATAAGGCTGCGGATAGCGGGGTTTGCCACCATTATCTCATAAGCTGCACAGCGGCCTCCTCCGATTTTGGGGAGAAGGGTCTGGCCTACAACGCATTCGATAACGTCGGCCAGCTGAATGCGTATCTGAGACTGCTGTTCAGGGGGGAAAACGTCGATTATACGGTCAATGGTGTTGGCTGCGCCCTTGGTATGCAGAGTGCCAAAAACCAGGTGGCCGGTTTCAGCGGCGGTTATTGCGGTGGAGATGGTTTCAAGGTCACGCATCTCGCCCACGAGGATAACATCGGGGTCCTGTCGCAGAGCGGCGCGGAGGCCGGAAGCGAAGGAGCCGGTGTCGTTGCCAACCTCGCGCTGGTTGATAATGCACTTCTCGGGAGTATGGACATACTCGATGGGAGCTTCGAGAGTGATTATATGGCGGCGGCGGGTTGAGTTTATATGATGAAGCAGAGCGGCAAGAGTGGTGGACTTACCGGAGCCGGTGGGGCCGGTTACAAGGATAAGGCCTCTGGGCTTCTCTGCCTGAGCTACGATAACTCTGGGCAGACCAACATCTCTGGCGCTGGGTACGGTAAGGGGCAAAAGACGAAGAGCCATGGCGGTATGGGTCTGCTGATAGAAAATGTTGCAGCGCATACGAATGCCGTGGAAAGAAACGGCAAAGTCAACTTCGCCCAGCTCGTCCAGTTCTTTTATCTGTTCCTCGGTGGCAATTTCAAGAGCCATGCCGCGGACATCTTCTTCGGTGAGCCTATATGTGCCCTGGTCGGCAAGGCCACCGTCTACACGAAATATGGGAGGCAGGCCAACAGTAAGATGAACGTCGGAGGTTTTCTTAGCTGCTGCAGCCTCTATGAGTTGTTTAAGTTCCATTTGTCTCCTCCGCAGCAGAAATCTGTTCCTGCTGCCAGTTTGCATCCTCAACGCTGAGACGCTTCATTTCGGTAATGGTGGTGACGCCATTGAGTACCAGATTGCGTGCTGCTTCGCTGAGCAGTATCATGCCCTCGCGCTCGGCCTGCTGACGAATTTCGTCGGTGGGAGCACGGCGGGAAATCATGGAACGGATGGCGGGACTTATCTCCATTATCTCGAAAATACCGATTCGGTCATAGTAGCCGGTGCCATTGCAGCGCTGGCATCCAACAGGCTCATAAATTTTAACCTTTTCAAGGTCAGCATCGCTGAGTCTGAGGTAGTCCTTCTCATAGTCCAAAAGGACATGGGGCTTTTTGCATCTGGGGCAAAGGCGGCGGAGAAGGCGCTGGGCTATGATACCTACGGTGGAGTCTGCGATGAGGTAGCTTTCAACACCCATATCCAGCAAACGGGTGATACTGCTGGCGGTGTCATTAGTATGCAGGGTGCTGACAACGAGGTGGCCGGTAATAGAAGCCTGAACGGCTATGGAGGCTGTCTCGCTGTCACGAATCTCACCTATCATAATAATATCAGGGTCCTGACGAAGAATACTTCTCAAGGCGTTGGCAAAGGTGAGATTTGCCTTGTTGTTAACCTGAACCTGGTTGACGCCTTCAACATTGGCTTCAACAGGGTCTTCAACGGTTACTATATTAACGGCTTCGCTGCTCAGTTCGCTGAGAGCGGTGTAGAGTGTGGTGGACTTACCGGAACCGGTGGGGCCCGTTACCAGCACTATGCCGTTGGGATTGCGGAGAATACGGTCGAACTTGGCCATCTCCTCCTGAGAGAAGCCAAGAGCGGATTTGCTGCGCTTAAGTGCCTTTTTCTGAGCAAGACGCATTACGCACTTTTCGCCATAAACCGTGGGGAGTATGGAAACACGGACGTCATAATCAAGTCTATCAACATTGGTGGAAAAACGTCCGTCCTGAGGCTTGCGCTTTTCGGATATATCAAGGCCGCTGATAATCTTGATTCGGGCGATAATGGCGCTGAGAAGGCGGATATCGTAGCTGGCGGTGGTATAAAGCACACCGTCAACGCGGCAGCGGACGCGAACGCGGTCGGGGCCTGCTTCAATATGAATATCGGATGCTCTCTGACGAACGGCCTGTTCGATGAGAGAGTTTACCATCATAACAACAGGAGAGTTGTTGATGTCATCCTGCATCATCTGCTCTTCAACGCTCAGCTCTTCCTCGGTTGCCTGAGTGAACATTTCAGCAGCCTCGCGCATCTCATCGGTGCCGAAATAGCGGTCAACAGCCACAAGAATATCATTGGTGGTGGCAAGGAAGGTCTTGATGCGGCACTTGCTGTTAAGAGCGGCAACATCTCTGCCCTTCAGATTCATGGGGTCATTGACGGCGAGATAAATAGTGCCCTTGTCATTGGGATCAAAGTCAAAGGGCATCATTATGTAGTTACGCAGGTGCTCGCCCTTTATGAGGCCTCGAATTTCGAAGGGAATATCCTGTTCAAAAAGGCGGACAACGGGCATACGGGAAACTTCGGAGAGGGCATCGATGAGCACTTCTTCCGACATAAGTCCCTTTTCAATTATAAGCTCGCGCACACTTTTGCGGGTTTCGCGGCATTCATTACGAAGCTGTTCAGCCTGATTATCATTCAGAACGCCTCTTTTAAGCAAACATTGA
>JAFYUG010000222.1 GCA_017558545.1 Oscillospiraceae bacterium
AATAGAAGCCAATCCCCCCGTCATTTGCCAAAGCAAATGACACCCCCCTTTGCAAGGGGGGCTTTAAATTTACACCGTAGGGGCGAGCATTGCTCGTCCGCGGGCGAACACAGTTCGCCCCTACATTATGAATTGATGCTTCGCATCATGAATTGAGCCAAGGGCTCATGAATTGGCGCATTGCGCCATGAATTGAATTGCCCTACATTACAATGCGCCTTCAGGCGCAATTCATGCCGCAGGCAATTCATGGTTTTACCAATTCATGCCCAAAGGGCAATTCATTGCCGCCATAGGCGGCTCACCCTCAATTATCTATTGAATTAAATATAAAATATAAGCTAACTTCCAGCCATATCCCCCCCTCGTAAAAGGGGGCTTTAAATGCCTAATCCCCTCCCGGGTTCGGGAGGGGATTATCATTTATTCACGCATAGTAAACGCCGACGCTGGTGGCAACCAGCTTATCGGGAGTATTCTCCTCCCAGCATTCAGCAAAGGCGTGGATCATAGTTCTTCCGGCCTTGGTGGCGCGAACTTTCACCACCAGAGTTCCGTCAATGGGGCAGCCTCGCAGATAGCTTGTCTGCAGGGATACAGTAACCGCCTGAGGGCCGCCATAATAAGTTGCGAGGCAGGCAATGGAAAAATCCAAAATGGTGGCAACAACGCCGCCCTGCATAACATTGAGGGGGTTGCGCTCCCACTTCATAGCGGGATAGCTGAGGGTAACGGTGGCCTCCTCGGGATCGCAATCCACAAAATTGGGCCTCAGCATACCGATAATGGTATCGCCCTGAGTGTCCTCAATATTTTTCAGGAAGGATTTCATATATTCTTCCATCTTGATTTTCTTTTCGCTCATATCACTTAATCCTCCTGATATCTGCGCTGAGAGCTTCCATGTAAATATCCGCTCCATAGAAAGCGGCGTTAATATCCTCCCGCAAAGCGCCCCGGAACATCTCGGGAGCTATTCTGACCCTCTTAGGCTGCCAGGCGCGGCTTGCGGTCAGCAGATAGCTCTCCTCTTCGCAAAAACGAAGGATGCAGAGGGTGTCCTCGTCGGGGGCGGCAAAGGCCACGTCGCCATGGCTGAGGGAGGGACTTTCCTTGCGCAAATTGGCAAGGTAGCTATACCATGCTCTTGTGTCCTCCTCCTGCTGAACGTAGGTTTCGCGGCAGAAGGGGTCGCGGAAGCCTTCCATACCCTCCTCGTCCCCATAATAAACGGCGGGCATACCGGGCAGAGCAAAGGTGATGGCGGCACAAAGGCGCTGGAGAGCCTTGCCGCGTCCTCTTTGGCCTTCATCAGCCTTAATTTCCACCTGCTGCTCCCTTGTGAGGCCGCCGCCATCGTGACCCACGCTGAGGAGGGTGCGGATGCGGGCGGTATCATGGCTGCCCAGAAGATTCATAAGGCAGCGATACATGGGGGCAGGGTAATTGAGCTTTTGACCCATGAGGAAAAGGCAGGTTTCCGCTGCATCGGCCTTGCCAAGAGCAAACTCCGTTACGGCCTTGCGGAGGGGGTAGTTCATTACGGTGTCCAAGGCATTGCCAAGGGCATAGCTTCTTGTTTTGCCGTAGCTTTGCTTGGTGGTGGCGTCCTCCCAAACCTCGCCCAGTATGAGAGCGTCGCTCTTCTCGCTCTTGGCGGCAAAGCGCATAAGCTCCAAAACCTCGTCGGGGAGCTCATCGGCAACGTCCAGTCGCCAGCCATTGGCTCCCCGGCGCAGCCATGTTTTCAAAACGGACCAGCGTCCGGAAACCATGGCCTCCTGCCATGAAAGGTCATGCTCGTTGACCTCGGGGAGGCTTTCGAAGTTCCACCAGCAGCGGTATTTATCGGGGAAGGACTCAAAATCAAACCAGGAGGCATAGAGGCTATCCTTGCTCTGATAAGCGCCCACGCCGCCATAGCGGCCATACTTATTAAAATATATACTGTCGTCACCGGTGTGGGAGAAAACGCCGTCCAGTATAAGGCGCATTCCCCTTTCCTCCATGGCGGAGCAAAGAGCCTTGAAGTCCTTGAGATTGCCCAAAATGGGGTCAATCTTCTTATAATCGCCGGTGTTGTAGCGGTGGTTGGAGTCTGCCTCGAAAATGGGGTTGAGGTAGATAACATCAACGCCCATCTCCTTGAGATAGTCCAGCTTCTCCGTGATGCCTGCCAAAGTGCCGCCAAAGAAGTCGTTGGGGCAATAGTGCTTGCCGTCCACGCCCTGCCACTTGGCCTTCTCGTCCCAATCCTCGTGGAACTCTATGTCCCTGCCTGCGTTGCGGTGGTACTTAACACCGCGCTTATAGGCGCTGCCGCCCCGGGCAAAGCGGTCGGGAAAAATCTGATACATGGTCTTGCCCTCATACCATGAGGGGGTTTCAAAATCGGCATCATACACCGTCATCTGCCATCCGCCGGCATAGTGGCTTCTAAGTCCCTGAGGGCCGAAGCAGGTGCCGCCGCTTAGCTCAAAATGATACCAGAGGACACAGGGGCCATCGGGGGCGGTGTAGCGCGTTTCGAAGAAATCACCCTTGCGAATCATGGGGATTTTTTCTCCGTCAATGGCCAAAAAGAGTTCCTCGGCGGTATCCGGCGCTTTGCATGAGAGTTTTATCGTCTGTCCGCAGGCCAAAGCGCCGAGGGGCATACGGCAGACTTCATCAAAAGGGTCGTGGAAAAATTCCTGTTCGACAGCATCCAGAATGGACACAAAGAGCTTGCCATATTCCACCGCGGAGGGGCCGAAGCCGAAGTCGGTGCTCATGGCGTTATACTGGATGCGGTCATATTTATCGCGGTCATAGTAGCATTCAAGAGCGTAGCGCACAGCCTCGGCGAGCATTCCGCCGGAATACTCGGCAAAGCTGAAGCCGTTGCCTTCGCCGGTATACTCATTGAAGCAGTGGACGGTATCGCGAAGGCCGCCAACCTCGTGGACTATGGGCAGAGTGCCATAGCGCATGGCTATCATCTGGCTGAGGCCGCAGGGCTCGAAGGCGGAGGGCATCAGCAGGAAGTCGGCACCTGCATAAATGCGGTGGGAGAGAGCTTCGCTATAACCGATATAGGCGCAAACTCTGCCTTTATAGCGGTTTTCGCATTCGCGCATGGCCTTTTCATAGCGGGGATCGCCGCTGCCAAGGAGAACAAAGGCTGCGCCGGATGCCACGATGGAGTCCATGGCCTCCAAAACGATGTCAAAGCCCTTCTGACTTGTCATGCGGGTGACCATGGCAACGATGGGGGTATCGTGCTCAATTTCAAGACCCAGCTCCTCTATGAGAGAGAGCTTGCAGCTTGCCTTGCCGCCAAGGTCATTGAGAGAATAGTTGAAGGGAATATCGGGGTCGGTTTCGGGGTTGAATACCTCGATGTCCAAGCCGTTGATAATGCCGCTGAGGTCGCCGCCTCTGTAAATGAGGGGAGCCTGCATACCCTCGCCGAAGGCATCGGTTTTAATCTCGTCGGCATAGCTGGGGCTGACGGTGTTAATCTTGTCGGCATAGACGCAGGCGCTCTTCATGAAGTTCACGCAGCCGTTATGCTCGATGCAGAAATGGTTATACCAATAGCTGTCCACGCCAAGGAAGTCGGCAACGAAGTCGAAGCCAAACTGACCCTGGAAGGCGATGTTATGGATAGAGAAAACGGTTTTCAGGCCGCCCTGCATTCTGTCATAATACTGGCTCTTGATAAGGAAGGGGATGAAGGCGGTGTGCCAATCGTTGCAGTGGATAACTTCGGGAAGGAAGTCCATGAAGGGAATGGCCTCCAAAACCGCTCTCTGGAAATAGGCGTACTGCTCTCCTTCCGCAAGGCCGCCTCTATAAATCTTATCGCCGAAATAATACTCATTATCGATGAGATAAACGATGAGTTCGCCGAGGACGAGCTTTTCAAGACCCACATACTCTCTGCGCCAGCCGAGATTAATGTAGAAATCCGCCATGTGCTCAACTTTTTCGGCATATTTATCCTTAATGCAGCGGTGGTAGGGGGTGATAACGCGGGTATCGAAGCCCAAAGCCTTCAGGCTCTTGGGCAGAGCGCCTGCCACGTCGGCAAGGCCTCCGGTTTTGCTGAGAGGGGAACATTCTGCGGCTGCCAGGAGTACATTGGGAAGATTTTCGCGTCCTTTCAGACGCAATAGCTTTTCAAGTTCTGCGTTCACTTTTTCTCCTCCTTATATGTGTAATAAACTGCGCTGAGGGGGGGCAGTTTCAAAAATGCGGAGTCGGGGTGCTCGGCAAAGGCCTTGCCGCTGCTCTTTACCACCTTGGGCACGGCATAGTCCGTGCCGCCAAAGCGGCTTTCGTCGCTGTTGAGTATGAGCCAAAGCTTGCCCTTTTCGGGAAGGCCGATTTGCAGCTCCCAATCTCTGGGGGTGAAGTTCATGGCGCAAACCACCTTTTCGCCGGAGAGGGAAGTTCGCATGAAGGCTATGCAGCTTCTGTCGGCATCGTTGACATTGAGCCACTTAAAGCCCTCCCAGTTAACCTCGTTTTCGTAGAGGGCGGGGCGGGTGCGATAAATGCGGTTAAGCTCCCGGACATAGCGCTGCATCTCCAGATGCTTGGGGTATTCCAGCAAAAACCAGTCAATTTCCCGGTTTTCGTTGAACTCTATGAACTGGGCAATCTCGCTGCCCATGAAGTTATGCTTCTTTCCGGGGTGGCCATACTGGTAGGCATAGAGGCAGCGGAGGTTTGCAAACTTATCGTTATATAGTCCGCTCATCTTGTTTACCATGGAGCACTTGCCGTGGACAACCTCGTCATGGGAGAAGGCCAGAACATAGCGCTCGGAGAAGGCATACATCATGGAGAAGGTGAGCTTATTATGATGATAGCGGCGATAGATGGGGTCCTGCTTCATATAGTCGAGGGTATCGTGCATGAAGCCCATGTCCCACTTGAAGTCGAAGCCCAAACCGCCCTCTTTCACGGGCTTTGTAATGCCGGGATAGGTGGTGGCCTCCTCGGCTATGCTTACGCCGCCTCTGTCGCGGACAAGGGTGGTGAGATCCTTGAGGAAGTCAATGGCGCCAAGGCAGGTGTCTCCGCCGAAAATGTTGGGGGTGAAGTCCCCGTTTCTGGCGTAGCTGAGATAAAGCATGCTGCTGACAGCGTCCACTCTTATGCCGTCCACATGGTATTCATCCATGAACATGGCGGCGGAGGAGAGGAGGAAGCTCTTAACGGGAGGCTTCTGATAATCGAAGATGAGAGTTCCCCACTCGGGGTGGTTGGCCATCTTCTCGTCGTTGCGCTCATAGGTGGGGGTGCCGTCGAACATTCCAAGGCCGTGGGCGTCCTTGGGGAAGTGGGCGGGAACCCAATCCATGATAACGCCTATGCCTGCTTTGTGGAGGCGGTCAACGAAATACATGAAATCCTGAGGAGTGCCGTAGCGGCTGGTGGGGGCGAAGTAGCCGGTCACCTGATATCCCCAGCTGGGGGGATAGGGGAACTCCGTTATGGGCATAAGCTCAACATGGGTGTAGCCCATGTCCACGCAGTATTCGGCCAAAGCGTCGGCAACGGCGCGGTAATTGGGGAAAACCTCGCCCTCGGCCTTCTTCCATGCGCCCATGTGAACTTCGTATATGCTCATAGGCTTGGTGAGGAAGTCTTTTTTTGCGCGGGCGGCCATGTAGCGGCTATCGGACCACTTGTAGCCTCTGATGTCCCAAACGCGGCTGCCTGTGCCGGGGCCGGTTTCGGCGTGGAAGGCATAGGGGTCGGCCTTTTGCACCACCTTGCCGCTTTGCCACTCTATGGCATATTTATATATGTCTCCCTGCCTGAAGCCGGGAAGAGTGCAGGTCCATTCGCCGGTTTCCTGCCTGAACATCTCCGTTGCGCCAACCTGCCAGCCGTTGAAGTCGCCCACAAGGCTCACCTTTTTGGCGTGGGGCGCCCAAACGGTGAAGCGGCAGCGGCCATCGGGCAGGATGTGGCTTCCGAAATACTCATAGGCCTTCTGAGAGCGTCCCTGAAGGAAGCCTTCGGGAAGTCTTTGGGCTATGGTGAAGCTTTTCTCCATAATTTCCACCTCTTTCGTCAGAATTGGAAAATGTGCATACTGATACAGAGATATCATACCACAGACGAAGGGAAAATAATAGTGCCTTTATGGGAATGAAAGGAAAAATTATGTACCTATTTAAAGCCCCCCTTTTCAAGGGGGGATGTCGGCGATAGCCGACAGGGGGGATAAGACCTGAATCTTGCATAAAGCCCAGCTTTATCCCCCAGTCAGCCTTGCGGCTGCCAGCCCCCTTGGAAAGGGGGCCTTTAAATGCGTAATCTTTAATCTTCCGCGCAGCCGTAGGGGTCGGCGTCCCCGACGACCCGAATTGTAGGAGCTACGGATTGCCACGTCGGCCTTTGGCCTCCTCGCAATGACTATATTTTTAATCTGCGCCATTGTAGGGGCGAACTTCGTTCGCCCGCGGACGAGCGATGCTCGCCCCTACGATAGAGCTTTGGTTTTCCGCATACCTGTAGGGGCGGCAATCTGCCGCCCGCAAAGGCAGGCGGCAATCTTGCCCCCGCCGTTTGCAGAGGTCTTATTGTGCGCTGAGGCGCGGCGATATGTTGCCGGGAATGGCAAATATGCGCCATTCCCGGCAACGCGATATAGACTTTCGTCTGCGATATGTCGCTTACGCGACGCGATATGTTTTCTTCGAAAACACGATTGTTGTAGGAGCGATGCTCGCCACCCAAACTAAAAACAAGCTTTAAACGAAAAAATCCCGCCAATATGGCGGGATTTAATTCTATTGTAATTACACAGCGCGGGTAACCTTGCCGCTGCGCAGACAACGGGTGCATGCGTAGGCATGCTTGGGGGTACCGTCCATGATAACCTTAACGCGCTTGACGTTGGGCTTCCAAGTACGGTTGGAGCGTCTGTGAGAGTGGCTCACCTGGATGCCGAAAGTCACACCCTTGTCGCAAAATTCGCACTTTGCCATCTTATGCTGCACCTCCTCGCTTATACAAATCTGATTAAACAGCTTATTAATAATAACAGAAGAGAAAACTAAATGCAAGAAAAATTTTTAATTTTTTCGGATTTTTTTAAACTTTTATCGCATTTGCCACTATTATTAACAAAATCATTGCCAAATTGCCCTAGATTGTATAAAATATATGTGTGATATTATGCCCTCAGGGAGGTTAAATTATGGATACCAATTACAAAGTTAAGCTCAAACTCATTGCTGAGGAACACGGATTGCAGAGCATCCACGCCTCCCGGGACTATGAAGATTATACCATTTCCAACTATAATGTCTCCCGCCCCGCCCTGCAGCTGGCCGGATTTTATGACTATTTCTATCCCGCCGAGATTCAGGTTATAGGCAAGGCGGAGATGGCCTATCTCCGCACCCTCTCCGAGGAGGACATGGCCGCAAGTCTGGACCGCTTCTTCTCCCACCGGGTTGCCGCCGTTATAATCTGCAACCGCATTCCCCCCAACAGCGTTTTCGTGGACTGCGCCAGAAAGTATGACACCAACCTGCTCACCACCGACGTGGCCACCAGCGAATTTCTCGCCCAGCTTATCAACACCCTCCGCACCCATCTCGCCCCCCGCGCCACCATGCACGGCGTTTTGGTTCAGGTTCACGGCGAAGGCTTGCTCATCACCGGCGACAGCGGCATAGGCAAAAGCGAAACCGCCCTTGAGCTTGTTAAGCGCGGCCACCGCCTCGTAGCCGACGACGCTGTTGAAGTCCGCCGCATGAGCCGCACCCGGGTTTCCGGCTCCGCTCCCGAGATGATAAGATACCTTATGGAGCTGCCCGGCCTCGGCCTTATAGACGTTAGAAAAATTTACGGCATAGGCGCCGTTTTGCCCGATTGCAACATTGACCTTGTTGTAAACTTCGAGCATTGGGACTCCACCAAGCATTATGACCGTCTGGGCCTTGAAACGGAGACCACCTCCATTCTGGGCGTTGAGATTCCTCAGGTCACCATCCCCGTTGCCCCTGCAAGAAACCTTGCCATCATTCTGGAAGTTGCCGCCATGAACAACCGCCAAAAGCGCCTTGGCCACAACACCGCCCTTGAGTTCACCATGCAGCATGACAGCATGATAGACAGCGGCTGGAACTTATAATAATCTGACTTTAACGGTGAAAATATGAATCATATTTTTGATATTCTCTCTTCCGCTCTCCCCGAAATGAAAATTTCCAAAAACGAGAGCATGGCTAGCCACACAACATTTCGCATTGGCGGCCCTGCCAAGGTCTTTATTGAGCCTAAAAGCGAGGATGAACTTAGTAAGTGCTATAAAATCCTCAGGGAAAATGGCGTAGAGCCCATTATCATAGGCAGAGGCAGCAACCTCCTCGTCCGCGACGAGGGCAT
>JAFYUG010000022.1 GCA_017558545.1 Oscillospiraceae bacterium
ATAATAATAAAAAAAGCTCCCATCCCATACTAATCAGGGACGAAAGCATAAACATCTTCCGCGGTACCACCCGCATTTGCCGCAAAATATGCAGCACACTTTTTGGCGCTTTAACGGGCGCACACCCGCCGGGGATTGGCCGGAGCTCACGGGCGAACCAAGCGGACTTATTCTCAGGACTTTTTCAGCCTTCGGAAGCCCCTCTCTGGAGAGAAAAGTTATCGCTATTTTCCCGATCACAGCTTTTCACAACTCCGCTATTATATCTCGCCAAATAGAATATTTCAAGAAGAAATTTGACTATTTTCACCTAAAATACTATAATAAAAGCAAATTAATTACGGGAAGAGGGAAAAGTATGTTTCTTTCAAGCTCCGAAAAAATGAAATCCGCCGATAATACCGCCATTTTTGGCCTTGGTATAGATTCTCTTTATCTCATGGAAAACGCCGCAGGCCATATTGCGGATAGAGCCTATGGATATTTGAGCGATGGCGCCACGGCAGTTATCTTCTGCGGCAGCGGAAATAACGGAGGCGACGGCGTTGCCGCGGCCCGCATCCTCATGGGAAAAGGCTGCTGCGTGAGATGCTTTCTCACCGGAAGCCGTGATAAGCTCACCGCCGACACCGCCGAGATGGCCAAAAGGCTGGAGAGCATAGGCGGTCGCCTTGAGGATTTCGATAGCGAGAATAAAGATATTTTTCTTAATGCCGGTGTTATAATCGACGCCATGTTTGGCATAGGTCTTAATAAGCCTCTTCGCGGCAGGGCCTTGGAGGCAGTAAAATTGATAAATGCCTCCAAAGTGCCGGTTATCGCTGCGGACATCCCCAGCGGCATAGAGGCCGATACGGGACGAATTATGGGCGATGCCGTGAAGGCCACGGAAACGGTGACCTTTTCTCTTGGAAAACCCGGCCACTTTGCTGAGCCCGGAAATGTTTATACCGGCAAGCTCACTATTGCGGATATAGGCATACCCTCCCACTTGGTGGAGGAGGCCGAAATTCCCGTCCGTGCCATTATGGATGGAGAAGTTTCCCTGCCCAAAAGAAATCCCCTCAGCCATAAGGGTGACCATGGGAAAATAATGATAATTGCAGGCAGCGGCGAATACTGCGGAGCTCCCAATATGTGCTCCAACGCCGCAGGACGAAGTGGAGCGGGGCTTGTATATTTGGGTGTTCCCGAGTGTATACACACCATCTGCGCCATAAAAAATACCGAGGCCATGCCTTTTGCTCTGCCCTGCGACAGTGATGGCAGACTTACGGAAAAAGCTCTGCCCAAAATTTGGGATAAGCTGAAAAACTGCTCCGTTTGCGTAATAGGCCCAGGCCTAGGCAGAAGTGAAGGCACCCTGGCCGTGGTTAGAGACATTATCGCATCTTTCAGCGGCACTATTGTGGCCGATGCTGATGCCCTTTGGGTAATAGCTCAGGATAAGAATATTCTTAAAAATAGCCCTGCCAAAATCGTCCTCACTCCCCATGGGGGCGAGGCTAAGATGCTGGGCATCAACTGGGAAGAGGGCAGAATTTCCGCCGCAAAGGCCTTTGCCGAGGAATATGGCTGCACCTTGCTTTTGAAAGGCCACCGCAGCCTTGCGGCATATTCCGATGGAGAAGTGGCCATAGCCACCCACGGCAATGCAGGCATGGCCAAGGGCGGCAGCGGCGATGTGCTTGCGGGAATTTTGGGAGCCATGCTGGGTCAGTTTGACCATAAAAGGGCCGTGGACACCGCCTTGCATCTCCACTCTCTTGCAGGGGATATTGCACGGGAAAGGTATGGAGAATATGCAATGCTGGCTTCGGACATAATTGACGCATTGCCCGAGGCTGAAATAAGTATAATGGAGGAACTCTGATCACTTGTTAAGACGGGCTATAATACCTGTACTTATGATAATATCCCTGCTTTTATGCTCCTGCGGGGAGAGAGATAGCCTTGAAAAACACCTTCATGAGGCAAGAGCGCGCTGGGAAGAGGGGAAAACAATCCGCTTTACCGCTGAGCTTTGTGCTGAGCTCAGTCAGGAGGTTTTCACCTGCCGGCTTAACTGCCTCCACGAAAAGGGAGAAACCATTATTGAAATAATTGAGCCGGAAAACCTCGCGGGAATAAAAGTCCGCATGAAGGATGGCGAAACTGCGCTTGAGTTTGATGGAATTATCCTTGCCATCGAAAATCCCATGATGGGGGAGAGCTCACCTCTTGGGGCTATGGGACTATTCATGGATGCTCTTCGCTGCGGATTTATAAATCAGATGTGGATGGAGCGGGAAAATGAGCAGGCCTTGGCCGTTTACGAGATGTATGTGGACGATAACACAAGTGCAAAGCTCTGGTTTTGGGAAGAAAATTTTGCATTAATGAATGCAGAGCTTGTAAGAAATGGACGAAGTGTGGTAAAATGCAAGATAACAGACTTCGCTGAGGAATGATTTTTTTATGACTATAGATACAAGCCGCACTTGGGCGGAAATAAGTCTTGAAAATATAAAAGATAATGTCAGAGCAATCAGAGCTACCCTGCCGGAAGGCACCAAGTTCATGGGAGTAGTCAAAGCCGACGCCTATGGCCACGGCGCTGCCCATGTTGCAGAGGCCATTGCTGAGGCGGGAGGCGACTATCTGGCCGTTGCCTGCTTTGCCGAGGCCGCCATGCTGAGAGAAGCGGGAATAAAGCTGCCCATTCTCATTTTGGGCATAACCCCTCCCGGCTATGCCGAGGAGCTGAGAAAGCTGGATATTACCCAAACTGTGCCCTCCCTTGTATATGCCAAGGCTCTCTCCGAGGCCTTGGAAGGCAATCTCAAATGCCATCTCAAGCTGGATAGCGGCATGAGCCGTACCGGTTTCAGCTGGCGAGAGGAAAGCTTGGTTAACATAATTGAAACAATGAAGCTGCCCAAGCTTAACTTCGAGGGCGTTTTTACCCACTTTGCTGTGTCCGATGAGCCTGAAAAAGACTTTACCATAACTCAGTTTAATAGATTTATGTCAACAATAAAAAGCGTAGAGGAAAGCTGCGGCCATGTTTTTGAAATTAAGCATTGCGCCAACAGCGGAGCGGTTATCAACTTCCGCGAATATGCTTTGGACATGGTCAGACCCGGCATTATGACCTATGGCATGTATCCCGCCGCAGAGCGGGGAGGCATTGAACTGAAAAGCGCCATGAGCCTTAAAAGCCGCGTTTACGCCATAAATGAGCTTCTCCCCGGCGACACCGTTGGCTACGGCAGAGCATACACGGTGGAAAAGCCCATGCGTGTTGCCACCATTCCCGTGGGCTATGCTGACGGAATAAGCCGCAGCCTCAGCGGAAAGCTGGATGTTCTTATCCGCGGAAAGCGCTGCCCCCAGATTGGGCGCATCTGCATGGATATGTTTATGGTTGACATAACTGAACTGAGCGAATGCGAACTTGAAGATGTTGTAACCATAATCGGCCGGGACGGATGGGAGGAAATCACCGCTGATGAGCTGGCTGCAAAGCAGGGAAGTATAAATTATGAGATAACCTGCGATGTTGCTCCCAGAGTTACAAGAATATATACCTGAGGCCATGTATAAAATTTCTCCCTCCGTGGGAAAATGATAGCACGTCCCTACATATTATGTATTGGGCGACTATCCTTCATCGGAGTGTGAGTACACATGAGCATGGTCAAACGAGGAGACATTTTCTATGCGGATCTCAGCCCCGTGGTCGGCAGCGAACAGGGCGGCATGAGACCGGTGCTGATAGTGCAGAACGATACAGGCAACAGGCATTCGCCCACAGTTATAGCCGCTGCCATCACAAGCCAAATGGGCAAGGCGCGGCTGCCAACCCATATCGAACTCTCTGCTCAAAATTACGGTCTCAGTCGGGACAGCGTAATTTTGCTTGAGCAGATACGCACTATTGATAAATCCCGTCTCAGGGAGCGCATGGGAAAGCTTGATAACGATACTATGACCAAGGTGGATAACGCAATTGCGGTGTCCTTCGGTCTGTAATTCAAAAGACAAATAACCTCCGGGCATAAGCCCGGGGCGGAGGTACATAATGAAAAATAAAAAGACCCTTATAATTGTTTTGATTGCCCTGTTGGTGTTTGCCTTGGCTGCGGGAGCTTATGCCGCCGTGAACTACGGCAGCGAGGATGATCCCCTTGTAACCAAGAGCTATCTGGACAAAGTTCTTCGTCCCGAAATAGAAATGGAGCTTGAAAACGAGCTTAATATGGCTATTACCCAGCTTGAAGAGGCGGGCGTGGATAATTTTGTTCCCCTTAATCTTGCCGCAGGTGAGAGCCTGAGCCTTTCCGTGGGCAGCGAAGCCCTTCTCCGCAGCGGCGAAGTCAGCGCCAGCGGCGGATTTGTGGACACCACCGAAGGCAGCGATACAGCAAACGGAACTATAATAGAGATAAACCATCTCTACATGGCTCTTGGAGTGGACGCCAAACTCACCGCCGAGAGCGAAGCCCTGCTCCTTATAAAGGGAACTATAATCGAATAAATTAAAGTGCCTGTTCATAAAATTTGAACAGGTACTTTTTTATTCGGAGGTAAATTGATGGTTGGAACTTATCCCATTATCATAAAGGGTGAAAATTGCGGAGAGCTGAAGATTGTTAAGGAAGGGGCATATACCCGCTTCCTTGCGGATTGTCAGGACTATGGGGAGATAATACGCCTTAGCGTCTATGGTGAAGGCAGGGAAGGCTATTTGGGAGTGCCTATGCCGAAAAATGGGCGGCTATATCTGGATAAACGCCTAAGTCCCAATGCCATGAGGGGCTTTCCCGAGAAAATAGAGCGCTGTGCCTTGGCGGGGGAAAAGCCGGAATTGCCGAAAGTCGAGGTGATGGAAGCGGTTGAAACTCCGCCCCGGCCCATAGCTGAAAAAGATGAAAAGGAGGAACTAAATTGCTGGTATGCCACAACGGACGGGGCCTTGGTGTGCCGCAATGGCGCGCAGGAAATGGTGGCTCTGCCCCCCGAGGATGAGCGCGTTCCCGCGGATATTCCCGGTCAGCCCCGAATTATAGAGGGTAAAGAATATTTAGTTTACATAACCAAAGAGGTGTGAGGGTCAAATCATTGACAAAGCCTATGAAAAAGTAATATAATCAAACTGGCGGCATGTCCGCATAAACTAAGGATAATCTATGGGGTGAGCACTATGCTGATGACCGAACTGATAGCAAAAAAGCGCGATGGCTTTGCTCTTAGCAAGGAAGAAATAGACTTCATGGTGGAGGGTTATACCCGCGGGGAAATTCCCGATTACCAAATGTCCGCCATGCTTATGGCCATGTATTTCCGCGGCCTTGACAAGGAAGAAACCGTGAATCTCACCATGGCGATGATGCACTCCGGCGATACCATAGACCTCTCCGGAATAACGGGCATCAAGGCCGATAAACATTCCACAGGCGGCGTTGGTGATAAGACCAGTCTTGTTCTCTGCCCCATGGTTGCGGCTCAGGGCGTGAAGATGGCCAAAATGAGCGGTCGCGGCCTCGGTCATACCGGCGGCACCATAGATAAGCTGGAGTCCTTCCCCGGCTTTAGCTGCGAAATGACCACCGAAAAGTTTTTTGAAAATGTCAACAGTGTGGGCTTTGCCATTGCTGCTCAGACCGCCGATGTTGTTCCCGCCGATAAAAAGCTCTATGCCCTCCGCGATGTAACCGGCACTGTTGCTGTTCGCGGACTTATAGTCAGCTCTATCATGAGCAAGAAGCTGGCAGCAGGGGCAGATATCATCGTCTTGGACGTTAAGGTTGGCAGCGGCAGCTTCATGAAGACCATTGAGGACGCCCGCCTTCTGGCCGGTGAGATGGTTGAGGTTGGCAAGGCCGCAGGCAGAAAAACCGTAGCCGTTATGACTGACATGGATTCTCCCCTTGGCTGCTGCGTTGGTAACGCCCTTGAGGTGAAGGAAGCCATTTCTGCCCTCAGAGGTGAAACCAAAGGCGATCTTCTGGAGCTTTGCCTCACCATTGGCTCCAATATCCTCCTTGAAGGCGGCATAGCCGAAAGCGAGGAAAAGGCAAGAGAAATGCTTGTCCGCTCCATTGAAGATGGAAGCGCCCTTAAAAAGCTGGCTGAGTTCGTGGAGGCTCAGGGCGGAGATAGCGCAGCCGTTTGGGATACCTCTCTGCTCCCCGAAGCCCCCATTAAGTATGAAGCTCTCAGCACCTGCAGCGGATATGTTAAGAGTATGCAGGCCGATGGCATTGGCCTTGTAAGCTTGCAGCTTGGCGGCGGCAGAGTCACCAAGGAAAGCGAAATTGACCTTGGCGTTGGCCTTGTGCTCCATAAGAAAACCGGCGACTTCGTTGCCGAAGGCGAAAGCCTTGCAACCATCCATGCCTCTTCCATGGAAAAGGCTGAGAAGGCAGCAGAAATGCTCCGCAAGTGCTATGAGTTCTCCGCAGAAAAAGGAGAGGACAGCCCCTTCATTAAGGGTATAGTCAGATAAATTATGTAAACTTAAAAACATCCTGAAACTTTTGATTCGGGATGTTTTTTTGTTTATTAGTTTGTCATACCGACCGAGCGTAGCGAGTGGAGCGTATCTCTGTCTCCCTCATTTCTTCTCCTTGGAACGAAACAGCGCTGCCGCCAAAAGGGAGAAGAAAAGCGCGGCGCAAATTCCGGCAGCGGAGGAGGTGAAGCCTCCGGTGAATATGCCTAAAAGTCCCTTTTCCTCAACGGCCTCACGAACACCCTTGGCAAGGGTGTTGCCAAAGCCGGTAAGAGGGATTGTTGCTCCTGCCCCTGCCCATTTCGCAAAAGGCTCATATATCCCTAAAGCTCCTAAAATAACGCCACCCACCACATACAGAGTAAGAATTCTTGCAGGCGTAAGCTTTGTTTTATCAATAAGGATTTGGGCGATAACGCATAGCGCGCCGCCAACTGCGAAGGCTTTCAGGTAGCTTATAAAATCCATTTTATCCGGCCTCCTCAATATTTTCTATGGCAATGGCATGGCAAATTCCGGGTATGCTCTCTCCCTGCATGG
>JAFYUG010000223.1 GCA_017558545.1 Oscillospiraceae bacterium
AATTTTTTCATGCTGAACACCTCCTTAACCTGCGAAGCTCTCAAGGGGCAGCAGCTTCTCCACTCCGCCGCTGCCGGTGTCTATATACACCTTCACGCCGGGAAGCACTTCCCTGATGGCTTCGTAATACATTCTGGACTTGGTGATTGCGGGATTGAGTATGTACTGCTCATACATGGCGGTGAACATGGCAACCTGCTCGGTGGCCTCGTTGATGCGGCGCTGCTTGAGATATTCCGCATTCTGAATGAGCTTGTCTGCCTCGGCCTCGGCGTTGGGAATCTGAGCGTTCTGATATGCCTTGGCATCGTTAACAACGGTTTCTGCCTGCTGCTTTGCGGTTTCAACGGCCTTGAAAGCCTCTATAACAGCCTGAGTGGGAGGCTCGGAGTCCTGAATCTTAACGTCCACAAGGCTGAGACCGATGTCATACTCCGCCAAAACCTCGGTGACCAGTTCTTTAACCTGACGCTGGATGTTCTCCTTGCCGTCGGTGAGAACGCTGTCAACGGCGCTGGAGCCAACAACGTTGCGGATTTGGCTCTGAATGAGGTTTTTCAGTATCAGCTGAGGCTCGTTGGAGGAATAGAGATACTTAACGGGGTCGGAGATTTTGTACTCCACGAAGAAGTCCACATTGACTATGTTGTAGTCGCCGGTGATCATGGTGCTCTCTTCTTCAACGGTGGAGTAGTCGGAAGCGCCCTCGGTGCGGTAGCCAAGCTCTATCTTCTGATAGACGTTAACGTTGACCTTTTTCACCTGCTGAATGCCAAAGGGCAGCTTGAAGTGAACGCCTGCGTCGTTGATGTCCGTAACCTTGCCGAAGGTGGTAACAACGGCCTGCTGCTTGTCGTCCACGGTGTAGAAGCAGCTGGTGATGCCGATGAAAAGCACCACGATGACAACGATGGCCACCACGGTTTTACCTATCTTGCCGGGATTCATCTTCACGCTCTTTCCGTTGGCGTCCGTTACTGTTGCTTTCTTTTTGAATAAGCTCATAATTTATCTTCTCCCTTCTGAGAGTATTTTTACATATTTATAGTACCATACCTAAGCGCACTTTACAATAATGATTATATACTTTCCATCAAGGGGAAGGTCAAGAGGGAAAGGGCAATATTTGCCCGGAAAAGATAAAAAAACAGCCGATGTATAAGCATACATCGGCTGTAATGTTTAGTTATTTAAGGCCTTTTCTTTTTCTGCCATAAGTTTTTTGATTTTGGTGTTCAGGTAGAGGGCGCAGAGAAGGGAGATGGCCTCGCCTATGGGCAGAGCTATCCAAACATTCTGCAGCACTCCGGTGAGGGAGAGCAGCCATGCGAAGGGCAGCATGAAAATAACCTGACGGCAGAGATTGACGAAAAGGGAATAGTGGGGACGGCCAAGGGACTGGAAGCAGGAGGAATAGATAACCGCAAGGGCGCCGATGGGAAGGGTGACGGCGCAAATTCTCACGGCGGGAATGCCGATTTCCAGCATGGCGGGGCTTGCATCGAAAAGCTTCATAAGGGTTACGGGGATGAACTCATAGATAATCATAACCGCAAGGGAGACAATGAAGCCTACGATGAGAGCCAGTTTGAGAGTTTTGCGAACTCTGTCTATTTTTCCTGCGCCGTAGTTATAGGAGAATATGGCAATGGTGCCGTTATTCATGCCGAATACGGGCATGAAGCCGAAGGAGTGGAGCTTCATCCAAACGCCCAAAACTGCGGCGGCTGTGGTGGAGAAGGTGAGGAGAATCTGGTTCAGGGCAAAGCTCATAACGGAGTTGAGGCTGATGGTAATCATGCTGGGGATGCCAACGGAGTAGATGCCCCCAACGATGGCCTTGGTGGGCAGCATTTCCTTAAGGCGGAAGCGGATACCGGAGTCGGAGCGGAGAACGTAGTAAAGGGCGATAACTGCGCTGAGCATCTGGCCCAGGACAGTTGCAAGAGCTGCGCCGCGAATTCCCATTTCGGGGAAGGGGCCTATGCCGAAGATAAGGAGCCAGTCGAAGATTATGTTGAAAACGGCGCCGGAAATCTGGGAAATCATAGATTCTGCGCTGCGTCCCAAAGAAACCAGCAGTTTTTCAAAGTTCTGTGCGAAGAAGCTGCCAACGGAGAGAAGGCATATCATTCTCAGGTAGGCCACGCCGCCGTCAACTATGCTTTCTATATCCGTCTGAGCAAGGAAGAAGGAACGGACGAAGAAGATACCCAGTATCATGAATGCCAAGGTGTAGCAGGCGGAGAGAAAAATCTGCACATTGGCGGCCTTGCAGGCACTTTTATGGTCGCCCTTTCCCAGGAAGCGGGAAACGCAGGCGTTTATACCAACGCCGGTACCAACGGCAATGGCGTTCATGGTCATCTGAATGGGGAATGCCAGGGAAACGGCGGTTAGGGCGTCCTCGCTGATGCGGGCAACGAACATGGAGTCCACGATGTTATACATGGCCTGAACGAACATGCTTATCATCATGGGCACGCTCATTTTAATGAGCAGGGGAACAATGGGCATTGAGCCCAATGGATTTTCTTTTGTATTCAAAGGGGCACTTCCTTTTTTCGCAAATGTCGAATTTATATAAATAATTGTATAACAATTTTTGTTTTATTCAAGAGATAAAATAGACAAAATATCCCTCTAATTGGCCATAAAAACTTATTTTCAAGCTTGACAATGGCATTGGCAGGGGGGTATAATCGGGGCAAGTGAATATAAGCTTTAAACCGATGAAGTGGGAGTAAAGGCGGCTATGCTCTTCCAGAGAGTCCGGGGTGCTGAGATCCGGGCAGAAAACAAACCGTCAAATGGGCCACGGAGGGCGCGGCGAAAGTAGGAATATGAGTATACCGCGACGCAGGACACGCGTAAGATGTCGGGAGTGTGATTGCACTTCTCCAAAGAGCAAAGCCTATGCTTTGAATCAAGGTGGCACCGCGGATATGATTATTCGTCCTTGGCAGAATGTTAGTATGTCTGTCGAGGATTTTTTCTTTTTCGACAAAAAGGAGTATCTCATGAAACTGTTCACCAAACGATGGCGAGCCCTGCGCTGAAAAAGACCACCGTCAACTAAAATAAAGAAAAACAAAGGAGAATATTACCATGATATATAAGGGCATTGATTTTGAAACCTATCTGAAAAACTACCCCGATAAAAACGGCTTCTTCGGCAAGTATGGCGGCTCCTTCGTAAACCCCGAGCTGCAGAAGGCTATGGACGAGATAACCGAGGCATATTTCACCATCTGCAAGTCCAGAAAGTTCATTGCCGAGCTGCGCCGCATCCGCAAGGAATTTCAGGGCAGACCCACCCCCATCTCCCATCTTGAAAGACTCAGCAACTCCCTTGGCAATGTTCAGCTTTATGCCAAGCGCGAGGACCTCAACCACTCCGGCGCTCATAAGCTCAACCACTGCATGGGCGAAGCCCTCCTTGCCAAATATATGGGCAAAAAGCGCGTAATCGCCGAAACCGGCGCCGGTCAGCACGGTGTTGCTCTTGCCACCGCCGCCGCCTATTTTGGTCTGCAGTGCGATATTTATATGGGCGCTGTTGATATCAAAAAGCAGGCTCCCAACGTTGCCAGAATGAAGATTCTGGGCGCCAATGTTATCGAGGTCAAAGAAGGTCTCCAGACCCTTAAGGAAGCTGTGGACGCCGCTTTCGATGCCTATGCCAAGGATTATAAGGACTCCATCTACTGCATAGGCTCCGTTCTGGGCCCCCATCCCTTCCCCCTGATGGTAAGAGACTTCCAGTCCATCGTGGGCATTGAAGCCCGCGACCAGTTCACCACCATGACCGGTGAGCTGCCCGATGCCGTTGTTGCCTGCGTTGGCGGCGGCTCCAACGCCGCCGGTATGTTCGCCGGCTTCCTCAATGACCCCGTTGATATCTACGGCGTTGAGCCTCTTGGCCGCGGCCCCAAGCTTGGTGACCATGCCGCCAGCCTGCAGTATGGCACCGAGGGCATTATGCATGGCTTCAACTCCATCATGCTCAAGGACGAAAACGGCGAGCCCGCTCCCGTTTACTCCGTAGCCAGCGGTCTGGACT
>JAFYUG010000224.1 GCA_017558545.1 Oscillospiraceae bacterium
CCCCTTGGAGCGCAGCGACTTAGGGGCAGTTAATGCCTTGTGCGGAAGGTGCCCCCGAAGGGGGCGGATGAGGTGTTGAAGAAGGAACGGATTGCCACGTCGGCCTTCGGCCTCCTCGCAATGACGAGGTAATTTAAGTTCGGTACCCGTAGGGCGGGGGGCTTGCTCCCGCCGCTAAAATATTTGACACCTCATATGTCATGCCTTACGGCCAGCCACCTTCCCCCGGGGGAAGGCTATACGGCGGCAGCAAGCGGCCGCCCTACGAGGGGAAGCTGTCGAGCGCCGTAGGGCGCGTCGCCCCCGGCGCGCCGCAAGGAAGGCTTTTTACTTATCTTCAAAGGCCTGAGCCTTCTGCAGCGCGGCATAAGCTCCGCCCTTTTCCATGAGCTCGGCGTGGCTTCCGCACTCCACAATGCCCTCGCCCTCGATAACGGCGATGCGGTCGGCATTTTTAATGGTGGAAAGGCGGTGGGCAATGATGATGCTTGTTCTGCCGCGGCTAAGCTCTTCCAAACTGGCCTGAATTTTGGCCTCGGTTACGCTGTCCAGCGCACTGGTAGCCTCGTCCAGAATAAGGACGGGGGGATTTTTCAAAAATACACGGGCAATGCTAAGTCTCTGCTTCTGACCGCCGGAGAGCATAACGCCGCGCTCGCCTATATAGGTATCGTAGCCATCGGGCATCTCCATAATCTCCCGGTGGATTTCCGCCTTGACAGCGGCCTCCACAACCTCCTCGTCGCTGGCGTCGGGGCGGCCATAGCGGATATTCTCGCGGATAGTGCCGGCAAACATAAATACATCCTGCTGAATTATGCCCACATTGCGGCGGAGGCTATCCTGAGTGACCTCACGGACGTCCACGCCGTCAATGGTGACAGCGCCGCTGACGACATCATAAAAGCGGGGCAAAAGATGGCACATGGTGGTCTTGCCGCCGCCGGAGGGGCCAACAAGGGCGAAGGATTCGCCTGCCTTGATGGAGAGATTGACGTTTTTCAGCACTTCGGTGCCGTCATCATAGGAGAAGGACACATTTTTATACTCAATATCGCCCTTAACATCCTTAAGCTCCCTGGCGTCCTCGGCATCGGCAATCTCGGGTTCGGTGCGCATAACCTCAAGGAAGCGGGAAAAGGCGGCGGAGCCCTGCATGAACATTTCCATGCTCATGGCCAGCTTGCGGACGGGGGAAACGAAGGTGGTGACATAGAGGGTGAAGGTTACAAGGTCGATGTAGTCCAGCTCGCCGCCCATGATGAGCAGGCCGCCGGCCAGAATGACCAGCACGGGCATGATGCCGGTGGTGAATTCCATGCCGGACATGAAGCGACCCATGGCGCGGTAGTAGCCCACCTTGGCGGACTTGAAAAGGTCGTTGGCGTGTTCAAACTTCTTGCCCTCGGCCTCCTCGTTGGCGAAGGCCTTGGCAACACGGATGCCGGAGATGGAGCTTTCGATGGCGGCGTTGATCTCCGCGGTCTTTTTCTTCACCTCAAGGGAGCTGTTGCGCATGGCCTTGCGCTGGGCAATGGTGAACCAGAAGCAGAAGGGGGTGACGATGATAAGCACCAGCGCCAGCTTCCACTGAATGGTCAGCATCATGATGGCAGAGCCAAGAATGGTGAGGGCGCAGATAAGAATGTTCTCAGGGCCGTGGTGGGCAAGCTCGGTGATGTCGAAAAGCTCCGTGGTAACGCGGCTCATAAGCTTACCGGTGCGGTTGTGGTCGAAGAAAGAGAAGCTCAGGCTCTGCATATGGGAGAAAATATCCCTGCGCATATCCGCCTCCACCAGTGTGCCCATGCGGTGACCCACAACGGTGATGATGTAGTAAAGTATGGCCTTCAGGAAGTAGGCAATGATGAGCACCGCCATAACCACGAAGAAGGTGCGGAAAAGTCCCTGAGGAAGCAGGGTCTGCATGCTGGAGCGGGACACATAGGGGAACACAAGGTCAATGACCGAGGCCACTATGGCGCAGAGCATGTCGATGATGAACATCTTCATGTGGGGTCTGTAGTAAGAGCAGAATATTTTCAGACCGTGTCGGTGGAAGTTCTTTTTCATACGCGTCACCTTTTTTATAATCAAAATTACCTTATAAGGCTCCCCTATTCGAGGGGAGCTGGCAC
>JAFYUG010000225.1 GCA_017558545.1 Oscillospiraceae bacterium
GAGCTGGTTCCCGGCAAGGACGGCATGGTTCACATCAAGGACCTCGAGTTCAAGCGCACCGAGAAGGTTGAAGACGTTCTCAACATCGGCGATATGACTTGGGTCAAGGTCACCGAGATTGACGAGCGCGGCCGCGTGAACCTCAGCCGCAAGGACGCTATCAAAGAGCGCGAAAAGCTCGGTCTTGTTGACTGATTGAAGATAAAATAAAACAAAATCCCGAATTCACATGAATTCGGGATTTTTTGTTGCTTCTTGAGCCTTCCCTTAAGCAGGGAAGGCTTTCAAAGGTTTTTACCAGTTGTCCTTCTCTTCGGCGTAGATAGAGGGCAGGATGGCGGCGAGGTTGCTGTATTCCTTGATATTATGGCCGTAGAGAGCGCGGGGGAAATTTTCGGGCACGGAAACGCCATCGGGCAGCAGCTTCACAAGATTGCCGTTTTCATCTGGGCCATAGCCCATCCAAAAGCGGGAGCAGAACAAAATTCCGCCCTCGGCCTTTCTGGCCAAATGGGTCATAACTGCGGGAGCGCCGCCAAGACCGTAGGCGCAGACCATGGCCTGACAATCATCGGTGCCAAGAAGGCTCTCGTCATAGCCGATTTCGGAGGGTCTGCGGAAGCAGAGGAGCAGGTCCTCGGGGCCGCCAAGGCCGATATTCTCCAAAATCTGATGGTTCATGCCCCAGGTTTTCTGAGAAACGGGCACATCGGGGTTGAGTACATACTCCGGGTCGTGAGCGCGGGCATAATAATGGTCATCATGGTCCCAAAGCTTATAGCGCAGGTCTGGGCCTACGCTATGCCAGCCAAACCACCAATCGAACATCTCGGCGGTAACGCCGGGCATAAAGGTGGTGTTGGCCACGAAGCCTGTGCCGTCGGGAGCTATGGTGAAGCCGTTTTCAAGGCCGGGAACATCGCTTTTCTGGAACTTGGCACGGTCTGCGAAGGGGAGAGCGCTTTCCGCGGGAGCAGCTTCGCCCTGCCATATATCCAGCTTTTCCTGAGGAATGGGAGCAAGGGGCTGATTGAAATATTTGGCGTAAGGCAGCTTTGCCTCTTCGGGAGTGAGAACGGGATATTCCATAAGTAATTCCTCGCTTTCTTTATATTACATTTTTAAAATATTACTTTTTATTCCCCCTGTCAATATTGTCATTTCTCATGCTTTGTGATAATATTGGCACATCCCTAAAAAATATTTTGAAGAGGAGAAAAAATCCATGAACGAAAAGAAACAGGGACTGAACAGTTTCGGTCTCAAAGGTTGGTGGGTCGTTATCTTCGTTGGCCTGCTCTACTATGTAAGCTCCAACGCTGTTGACCTTCTCAACGTTACCACCACTCTCTTTGCCGAAGTCAAAGGCTGGGACGAGAATGCTCTGCTTGTATTCTCCGGTCTCGGCGGCTGGGTCGGCGTTATTCTCACCCTCATCTTTGGCCGCTGGATCGCCAAGAAGGGTGTTAAGCTCCCCACCGTTATCTTCCTCGTAATCTTCGCAGTTCTCTACTTCCTCAATGGCCGCGTTAACTCCATCGCCACCTACGGTGTTGTTGTTGTTCTGCTCTCCGCAGTTTCCAACAGCATTAACCTGGTTTCCACCAACGCCTACATGTCCAACTGGTTCCCCCGCAAGAAGGGCATTGCTCTTGGCTGGTCCACCATGGGTGCTCCCATCTCCAGCGCAACCTGCATCGCTATCTTCACCGGCATCTTCGCCGCTTCCCACGGCAGCCTTGCCAACCCCTTCCTGTTCTTCGCTATTCTGACTCTGGTTGTTGCCATTGTTGCTCTCTTCGCAGTTAAGGCAACCCCCAAAGAGGCCGGCGCATACCCCGACAACGACCCCGCTATGGCCGATGTCGCTGTTGAGAACCCCGACTCTCCCTGGACCGTTAAGAAGCTCCTCGGCTGCAAGAACATGTGGCTGGTTGCTGTTTCCTTCGGTCTTCTCTTCATGGCTCTTGTTGCTACCATGACCCAGTTCATCCCCCGCATGATGGCCAGCGGCTTCACCATGGATCAGGGTACTCTCTGGCTCTCCGTTGCCTCCATCCTCGGCATCCCCGGCAGCTACCTCTGGGGCGTTCTTGACCAGAAGGGCGGCACCAAGCTTGCTGTTGTTGTTTTCACTATCTACATGGCTGCAATGCAGTTCCTGCTTGCCATCTTCTTCGGCAACCAGATCGTAACTCTCATCCTCATCGTCCTCCTGGGCATCCTCATCGGCGGTATCTGCAACCTGCTGCCCTCCATGGTTATCTCCATCTTCGGCGGCCGCAACTTTGCCGCAGCTAACAGCGTTGTTACCCCCATCGTTGTTGCTCTGCGTACCACCACCTTCATCGTTATGCCCGCTATCCTCACCGCTACCCACGGCTCCTTCCAGGCTCTCTCCATCTTCTACGGCGTTCTCTCCGTTATCGCCATGGTCCTTGCTCTTTGCATGACCAAGGAGACCCTCCCCGAGCCCGAAGCAAAGTAAGAAAATCGCTATACATAAATGTTAATATAAAATCCGGAATTCTCTTTTGTGAATTCCGGATTTTATCAGAGTGTCAAAAAAGTGGCGTTGCCGCTTTTTTGACACTCTGATAACCGCATTTTTGAGCCGCAATTGGCTCAAAAATGCATATATTTAAACGTGTAGGGGGCTCTTTGCCCCCTACACACACCCCCGCTGCTCTGTTTCATTCGCTTTCAGCATAGTTTTTTGATAGGCTGATAAAATCCGGAATTCTCTTTTGTGAATTCCGGATTTTATATTTAATTATCACGAAGTGATACATCAACATGACCGCAGGAGCTACGCTCCAAGGAGAGAACTGATTCGCGGGGCGTCGGGGACGCCGCCCCCTACAGTTAAGCGATAAAAATAACTGCCCAGCAAACGGAACGGCCAAGACCGTTCCCTACAGAAAAACGACACCAACACGCTTTGTCATACCGACCGAGCGCAAGCGAGTGGAGAGTATCTCAAACGGCGGGCGGCAGATTGCCGCCCCTACAATAGCATACCAATTAGAATTGCCAAAAAAGGCGGGCGAACACAGTTCGCCCCTACAAGTTTAGGTAATAAGTAATAGGTAAAAGTGAAGAAGTAATCTAAAATCCTAGTCATTGCGAGGAGCGCAGCGACGTGGCAATCCGTAGCCCCTACTGGTGGCGCGCCGAGTCGTCGCGCCCTACAAGGTGCACAGAGTTAAAATTTTAGGTCATTGCGAGGAGCCGTAGGCGACGTGGCAATCCGCAACCCCCTACCAGCGGCGGGATGTGGCAATCCGTAACCCCCTTCAAGTCTAATTCCGATTGCAATATATATTATTTAGTGCTATGATGGACTAAATCACAAAGGAGAGGCGCGGACATGGTGCTTTTAATTGCAAAACGCAACGGCATGAGCGACGAGGAGATAGCATCCCTCGGCGATCTTGGCTTTGAAATACGCCTTTTGGACAGGGATGGCGAGGTCTACGATGGCAACACCGAGGACATTGAGGCCGTTATCTGCTTCCAGTTTTTCAAGCATAACGACATTCGCCGCTTCCCCAAGCTGAAGCTCATCCACCTCACCAGCGCAGGCTATGACCACATGCCCCTTGACTATCTCCGGGAGAAGGGCATAGCCCTTTATAACGCCCGCGGGGTCTACTCCGTGCCCATCGCGGAGTATGTGCTGGGCGGCGTTTTGCATCTATACAAGGAGTTTCCCTATTTCACCGCCCAAAACGCCGAGGGCGGCTGGGCGCAGCTGGGCAATCTTCGTGAGCTCAGCGGCAAGGCCGTCACCATTGTTGGCGCAGGCAGCATAGCCGCAGAGATAAGCCGCCGATTTGTGGCC
>JAFYUG010000226.1 GCA_017558545.1 Oscillospiraceae bacterium
GAATTGCCTCCATGGAAGGCTTGGCCAAAAGTCCCCTCAGCCTGGCTCTCGCCGCCTTTATTTTAGGTTTTGGAAGCCTTTCTGTTCACTGCCAAACTCTTGCCGTTGTTGCTCCCGCAAAAATAAAATGCGCCCGACATTTCGTCGGGCGCATAATCCACGGATGTATTTCCGCAATATTGGTATTTCTTATAGCAACAATATTTAGAATTTGAAAACAAGGCCGATTATTGCAGAAAAAGCAATAAACACAAGAGGATGAAACTTTTTAGTTTTCTTTACAAGATTTGTGAAAACCCATATCAGCGCGAAAAGTATTATAGCCTTAGGGTCAACAAGGTCAAAGATTTTTTTGCTGAGAACAAATGCATCCACATCCACTATGCAGAGCATAAGCACGCTTACGCCTGCGGCTCCAATCAATGCGGTAGACGCAGGGCGAATGCCATAAAATACTCTTTCTACATACTTACTGTTTCGAAACGCCTTCAAAAAGGCGGCAACTATCAAAATTACGATACAAGAAGGGGTAACAAGACCCAAGGTAGCAATTATTCCGCCGGGAATTCCGCCGGTGAGATAACCAACATAGGTGGCCATATTTACGCCTATGGGGCCGGGGGTGGACTCGCTGACAGCAATCATGTCCGCCAGCTGAGCATGGGTAAACCAGCCAGTGCGGTTGGACATATCCTCGAGGAAGGGTATTGTTGCCATGCCGCCGCCAACTGCAAAAAGACCTGTGAGGAAAAATTCTATAAAGAGCTTAAGATAAAGCATCATTGCTCACCGCCTTTCTTTGCCTTCAGCGCGCCAATGATAAGTCCGGCAACAGCAGCAAGGATTACAAAGACAACGGGGGTAATATCTATTATAACCGCAAGGACAAACACGCAGATAAATATGGCAAGGGTTATTTTGTCCACAACGGTCTTTTTCCAAAGTTTAACAACGCTATTGAGAATCAAAACGCAGACGCAGACACGAATTCCGGCAAAAATATGCTTAACAGCGGGGATATGGGCAAAATTTGTAATAAGGGCTGCAATGAGGCTTATTATTACCACAGAGGGAAATATAACGCCTAAAGTTGCAACTATTGCACCGGGAATGCCATAGAGCTTCTTGCCAATGAAGGTTGCGGTGTTAACGGCTATGACGCCGGGGGTGCACTGTCCAATAGCGAAATAGTCGGTAAGTTCCTCTTCCTTGGCCCAGCCTTTATTCTCCACTATCTCCCGCTGCAGCATTGGCAGCATGGCGTAGCCTCCGCCGAAGGTCATAACGCCAACCTTGGCAAAGCTTATAAATACATCAAGATATTTGTTCATCTAATCCTCCCAAGGGGATATTTTGATAAATTATATCACCAATAATCGGAAAAAGAAAGTTGTTATACTTCCTTAATTGTGATAAAATCATCATTACTATGGAAGAAATTATGGAACTTATGAAAAACCAAATATATGAAAGCAGCATCACTTCCTGGTCAAGCGAAGGGGCCGGAGTTTGCCGCATAGGCGGCAGAGCCGTTTTTGTGCCCGGTGCGATTCCCGGTGAAAGGTGGGAAATTCGCATTGTAAAGGTTACCAAAACTGCGGTTTTCGGCAAAGGAGAAACTCTCCTCTCCCCTTCTCCCTATCGCATAGAGCCGGATTGTCCCCACTACAAAAAATGCGGCGGATGCTCATTGCGCCATGTAAGCTATGATGGCGAAATGGAATTTAAGCTTGAGCGAGTTAACGAGGCATATAAGCGCATTGGCGGCATTGACCTTCGCGCCGGGGAAATCATAGGCGCTGAGGACACCCTTCATTATCGCAACAAGGCCATTTATGCCATAGGCCAAGGCCCTGTGAAAGGCTTTTTCCGTCCCCGCAGCCATGATGTTGTTGCAATAGACACTTGCCTCATTCAGGACGAAGCATCGGATATGGCCGCAAAAGCCGTATGCGACTTTATGTCCGAAAACGGCATTGCCGCCTATGATGAGCTTAGCGGCAAGGGCTTGGTACGCCATGTTTTCACCCGCTATGGCCGCACATCCGGAGAACTTCAGGTTACCGTTGTGGCCTCCGGCGGTTTCGGAGCAAAAACTCAGGCTTTGGCCGAGGCTATACGCAAAGCCTGCCCTCAGTGCGTCAGCATAGTGCTGAATGTTAACCGCAGCAAGGGAAACACCGTTCTGGCAGGAGATTTCTATACCCTCTGGGGCAAGGACACCATTACGGACACTCTTTGCGGTCTTGATTTCGAGCTTTCCGCCCGCTCTTTCTATCAGATTAACCCCGTTCAGGCTGAGAAGCTTTATTATAAGGCTTTGGAATATGCCGCCCCCGACGGAAAGGGTCTTATTCTTGACCTTTACTGCGGAGCCGGAACTATCTCCCTTTGCCTTGCAAGAGGCTGCGAGAAGGTTATAGGCGCGGAAATCGTCCCCGAGGCTGTGGAAAACGCAAAGGAAAATGCCAAGCGAAACGGCATAGAAAACGCTGAGTTTATCTGCGCCGATGCCGGCGAGGCCGCAGCAGAGCTTTTAAGACGAGTTACCCGCCCCGATGCCGTTGTGGTGGATCCTCCCAGAAAGGGACTCGCTCCCGACGTTATTGACAGCATCTGCGGCATGAATCCCCAGCGCGTTGTTTATGTTTCCTGCGATGTTTCCACTCAGGCCAGAGACCTCAAGCTATTTGAGGAAAAGGGCTATGTTGCCACCAAGGCCACCGCTGTGGATATGTTCCCCCGCACCAGCCACGTCGAGACGGTAGTATTGATGTCACGCATTCAGGCCTGATCGCGGAAAAAGCGCGAAAATACGGGCTTTTCGAGCACTTTGGCATCAGCGCCGGAGGGCAGATTTGACCATGAAAATCGCTTTATCAAAACATGTCAACGGCTTCTGTCGGAGGGTTGAGTAGTCCATTTAGATGTCAGCGGGTTGAGTGGCTGGTTTAGATGTTTTTGCCGTAGGGTTGAGTTAGTGATTTGGATAACACAAGGTTGTGGCTGCGATTTGGATGTCAGGCCGACAACTCGGGATTTGTGCATTATTATGGTTAAGGAGAGTAAGGATTTGAAAAGATTTTTATCGTGGCTTTTGGTTGCAGTTCTTTTATGCTTTACTGCATCTGGTTGCAGCGATTATTCTGGTTCAAAAATGATAGCAGAAGCTCAAAATTCGAACGTTTCCCAAGAATTATCCATCGAATTAATGCAGAGCAACTATGGAGTACCAGCATATGAGATGTTGGAATATATTCAACATAACTATCCTGGACGAATTGCAGGAACTGAAAAAGAAAAGGAAATGGCAGTGTTTATAATCTCTATTCTACTTAACGGAGGATATTCTGAAAAAGATATATCTGTACAACCTTTTAACATAACGGATTCATCCCCCGCTATGGTAGCTGAAGAAACGAATGAATTCGATGGTGGAGAAAAAAGCAATTCGAGCCAGAATATTGAAGTTGTTATAAAAGGTGAAAGTGAGAAAACAATTGTCGTCGGCGCACATTATGATAGCGTTGGAACACATGGTGTAGATGACAACGGTTCTGGGGTTTCTGTGGTATTGGAGAATGCCCTTCGTATGGCTAACACTCAACCGTATTATACGATTCGATATGTATTTTTTGGATCTGAAGAAATTGGAATGTGCGGGTCAAGAGCTTACGTTGAACGACTTTCCCAAAAGGAAAAAGAGAATATCATATTGATGATAAACATTGACAGTGTTCTTGCAGGAGATTACTTGTACCTGTACGGAGGGCATATCAGTGAGGATGGTGATGTTGATAGAACCGAAGCTGTTATAAAAACAGCGGAGCTTGCCAACGAAACTGGTATAGAGATTCAATTGCCCCCAGAAGGAAATGTTGATTATCCATACCCCACAGGGCAAAAAAGGAGCGATCATGCTCCTTTCAATGACATAGAGATTCCTTATGTTTATTTTGAGGCAAACAACTGGGAAAAAGGTTATCCTGACGAAACACAAAAATATGGTTTGGTAATGCATACAGGTAGAGATGATTTAGAGTTTATAGAAAATGAGTATGGCAAGAGGGGTCAGAATACCCTTACCAGTTATTCGCTACTGCTATATTCAATGCTTCAAGAAACCGATTGGGAACAACCGAATTAACAGAGAATAGCTTCCAGCTTGTCGACGTGTTCCCCAACACGTGAAAACCGGTTGATATGTTCCCATACACGTGCAAAACCGGTTGACTTGTTTCCTTGCACGTGAGGTTCGGGTGGATATGTTTCCATAAACGTGCTCAGAGGCATGAGTATCTGAATGGGAGCCTCGAGCCATGTGGAAACCGTGGCCTTGCTTATAATAAAAGGCGAATAAGCACAAGCAATTGATTGCCGCAGCGCATATCCACAATATATGCAAAATTTCGAGGCAATATTTCCCCATAAAAGCAAAAAAACACTTGAAATAGTAAACACTATGTGTTACTATATTTGCCGTGACTATCGACAAGTGTGGGCTTATGCCCATTTGACATTGAAAGGATGAAACATTAATGGAAGTCATTAAAACCATACTCACCATCATTCAGCTGCTCATCGGTGTAGCACTCATCGTTGTTATCATGTTCCAGTCTGGCAAGGGCTCCGGCCTCAGCGGCGCTATCGGCGGCGGCAACGACAGCTATTCCTTCAAGGCAAAGGCAAAGACCATGGATGCCATGCTCACCAGATGGACCAAGTGGGTCGCTCTCGCTTTCGTTCTTCTGACCTTCGCACTGAATCTCTTCTAAGAAAAATCATCCAAGCCCTGTCAGTTTCTGACGGGGCTTTTGATTTACATTAAAATTTACCTATAAGAAAAAGGAAGCCAAGGATAATCCTGGCTTCCTTTTTTATGTTCAAATTATATGCAGAAATAAAATCTTCCGCCGCAGCAGAGATTGCAGAGAAGATTTGCTATGCAAAGGGTTGTGCAAAGGTTGCCACCGCTAAGGTTAATGCCTCTGAAGCCGAAGCCGGAGCTTGCGGAATCATAATAGGCGGCGCCGGACTCGATTTGCTGCAAAAGCTGCTGATACTGCATATTGCCGGGGCTGAGACGGCAGGCGGTTTTTGCAGACTCCAAAGCGGCCACACGATTGCCCAGATTATAGGCTGCAATAGCATTGAGATAATACCACTCGCCATCTCTCTGGCTCTCGGGAACACCGGAAAGGGCTGTTATAGCCTCGCGGAAATGGCGGGCGCGGATATAGTTTCTGGCTGCGATAATCTCGCTGCGCTCATTTTCAGCGCCGCTATAGCCGCCGTAGCCATAGCCTCCAGCATAGCCGTAAGCGCCGAAGGGGTCATTCTGAGGCTGGGGATTTTTAATCTGTTCATAGGCCGCGTTGATTTCATTCATCTTCTGGGCGGCATATTCGTCTCCGGGGTTAAGGTCGGGATGATATTTCTTGGCAAGCTTTCTATAAGCCGCCTTCACTTCCTCGTCGCTGGCGTTGGGAGAAACGCCAAGGACTTTATAGGGATCAGCTATCAACTTGTGCGTCCTCCTTTCTCTTCTTCAAAGCGAGAGCGTATTGCTGCCATACTCCGCTATACAAAATATTTCGCATTATATCCACATCGGAAATCAGCGGCAGCATTTCAAACACTCTTGTGCATTCTCCAAGGAGCATCTTGAGAATAGTAAGCTTCTCTTCTTCAGACAAGGCATCCTTGCTTATGGACATGAGGGGGTTATATCTGCCCCTCTTTTTATCCTTTTCAAAGTCTACGCAGGCATCCATCATATAGATGAATCTGCCAAGACCTTCACCGAAAAGTCTGATTTTATCCTGCCAGAGGCTATCCTCTCGGCAGACAAAAAGCTCACCCATAAGCTGGGCAAAGCAATTTGCACCGGCGTCAGGGTCGGCATTTTCGGCTTTTTCTATTTCGGAAAGCCGGGAAATGCAATTTTCAATGGCTGCGCACTGTCTTGGCCAAAGCTGCGCAACAGCTTTATACTGCTTTTCCAAAACCTTTGCCTCGGCATATTTAACGAAGTTTCCGTCATCATGCCAATCGTCAAGGCAGTTATGATAAGCAAGAGCCACATTCATATCTGCGGCATAATCGGAAAATTCACCCTGCCAATAATGGCGCTTTTTTAGAGGATGAATGCCGCATCTGCCCTCTCCGCTAATTTCCTCAGCTTCATACATGGAGCTGAGGAGCATAACAAGAAAGGTCATATCAAAGCTCAAAGTAACACGGCTGAGCTGACCATGGCGGTTTTTCAAAGCTCTGCAAAGACCGCAGTAGCAGCCTCTATAACGGCGCAGCTGCTGCTCATTAAGCTCTGAAATGTTGGCCTCTATATATCCGAACATAGCTTATGTTCTCTTCTCAAATGCGTTTCCGCACTTGCGGCAGGTTACTCGGATTTTGCCCTTACCTCTGGGAACGCGGAGCATGGCCTTGCAGGAAGGGCAGCGGAAGAAGCAATAATCCTTGCTCTGCTTCATGCGGTCCCACCAGTTTTTAACGCCGCCTACAACTTTGCTGCGGATGCGATAATACTTGGCGTTTTCCATGCGGCGCTTATTTATATTCTTGGAAAAGGCTCTGAAATAGCCATAGATCATCATGGCAAGACCGATGGCATAGAAAATACCTCCGCCGATAATAACATCCAAAAGGATGAAAATAAGGGCTCCATAAATCAGAAATCTTGTAAAATGGTCCACGCCATTGCGGCCATACATAAATCTTGCAATCTTTTCCCTCATGAAAAAATCTCCCTTAGATTTAAACTTCTATTAGTATCTCAGCATATCCAACTAAAGTCAATAAAATTAATGTAAATTTTTCTTGTTTTGCGATATTATAATTTCCTTGTGTTGAATCAATTTATAGTATATACTATTCCTACTTGTATAACTTTCATACCTGCCCCGAAAAGGAGATGAAGTATTGGCTAAAGGCAAACACCTATACGGCATGAACGGCGGAAAGCATATTTTCGGAACGGTTAAGGTTGGCGAAAAGGGACAGATTGTTATTCCCAAGGACGCCCGCGAGATTTTCGGAATTGCTCCCGGCGACACGCTTTTGATATTAGGTGACGAAAAGAACGGAATTATCGTCACAAGGCCCGATGTTATTAACGAGGCCGCTAAAAAAGTATTTGAAAACATAGAAGAGGGTAAATAAAGAAAATGGAAAATATCTACGCAAAATTTGGAATAGACGGCAAAATTCTTGAATATTCCGAAAAAATCATAAAGGAACTCAAGCCCCGTTTCGAGGAAATTGACGCAGTTGCCGAATATAACCAGGCAAAGGTAATCAAGGCCATGCAGGATAACCGCGTTGACGCCATGTGCTTTGCAGGATCCACCGGTTACGGATATAACGACATTGGCCGCGACACCCTTGAAAAGGTTTATGCTCAGGCCTTCGGCACCGAAAGCGCACTTGTACGTCCTCAGATAACCTGCGGCACTCATGCTCTGGCTATAGCTCTTTCCGCAAACCTTCTCCCCGGTGATGAGCTCCTCTCCCCCGTTGGCCGCCCCTATGA
>JAFYUG010000227.1 GCA_017558545.1 Oscillospiraceae bacterium
ATGTCGGTGCAGGAGCGCTGGCCCGGCCATTATTGGAAACGTGAACCTGTCTGGGGCTATGTCAATGAAGCTGACCCTGCAGTAATGGAGATGGAGATCAATCAGGCCGTAAAGCATGGTGTGAATGTGTTCGTTTTCGACTGGTACTGGTACGATGACCGTCCGTTCATGGAAACAACTCTTAACAATGGCTTCCTCAAGGCAGAGAACTCGCAGGACATGGACTTCTATCTCATGTGGGCCAATCATGATGTGGTGAATCTATGGGATACGCGCCTCTATGACTGCGATGAGCATAATGTGATCTGGAAGGCCGGAGTCGACCGCGAGGAGTTCGAGAGGATGTGCAGGAGAAATATCGAGAAATATTTCAAGCAGCCTAACTACTATAAGATCGACGGCAAGCCTGTATTCATGATTTATGATATTGTACCGCTCGTTGAGGGCTTAGGCGGTCTAGAGGAGACTATCGACGCTCTTGCTTGGTTCAGGAAGGAGACCAGGAAGGCAGGCTTCCCGGGCCTTGACCTTCAGATTGTGGTTCATGGAAACAACATGAATTACAGTGGCGTGGATGGAACAACAAAATATGAGTCCGGTAATGAGTTCTTTACAAATCTCGGTTTCAACAGCGCCACCCATTATCAGTTCGCTCACTTCATCTGGATGGATGATGAATATGCCAATATCGTGAACAGTGCTGTTCAGGAATGGGAAGAGCTTGACAAGGATCTTGAGATCCCATATTATCCTCATGTAAGTGTCGGTTGGGACAACAGTCCTCGTACAAAGGAGAGTGCGGTGAGCCGTAACAATACTCCTGAAGAGTTCCAGAGAGCTCTTCAGGCAGCCAAGGACTTTGTAGATGCCCGTCCTGAACTTCACCCTCTTATTACCATCAACAGCTGGAACGAGTGGACTGAGACCAGTTACCTCCAGCCTGACAACCTGTATGGCTACGGATATCTTGAAGCCGTTAGAAACGTGTTCGGCCCGGCAACCAGATAATATAAAAGCATGGCACTGATGAAAAGAACGTTGATTCTCGTTGCATTGCTGTTGCGGGTTCTTCTGTTGTCGGCACATGAAGTCACACTCACCGAAGGTTATTGGCAGATTGCGGGCAATCATGGCCTGGCTGTGAGCAATCACGGGCCCGGATTCCGATATGGAACTTATTCCTTACGGTCTTATGGGCCCAGTGTTCATAAAATAACAAAAAATCATTATCTTTACATGATATTACTGACACCATCGCGCTCCGGTAAAAGTTCCGGACGATTATTATAAAGTTTAACCATTAAAACAAACTTGGTTCGGTAAGACCATCAAGTTCATTGACAATATTGCAGTTAGGTTTTACAAAGAGGTCTGACAACTTCAGATCGGCGAGTACCAGAGACTCTGTAACTACCTGACTTTCGATATTTTCAAAGAATTTTTATGATTTTTGCCGCCCACTAATAAACTTACTCATCCAATGAAGAGGATATTTCTTACACTTTGCCTTATTTTGGCTGGATTCATATGCTCCGGCAAAGCCACAATTTCTGTGAAGGAGCTTACATGTGAAGGACTTGCAAATCCATTAGCGATAGATAGCACAACCCCTCACTTCAGCTGGAAGATGAACAGCAACAGGACAGGTCTTTCATCTGCAGCATATCAGATAGTTGTTGCGACAACTCCGGAAAAACTAAATGAGAAAGATGCGGACCTTTGGAACAGTGGGAAAATTATCAGTTCAGAATCCATATCTGTCAGATATGAAGGAAAGCAACTTGCATCAAAGGCTTTTGCATATTGGAAAGTCCGTGTATGGGACAATGAAGGAAATGTCTCTCAGTGGAGTGATCCTGCGTCGTTCGGCATTGGCTTCCTTGAGGAAAACGACTGGGCATCGAATGCGGCATTCATCGGAGTACCGGGAAACAAAGGGAAAAGTGAAGTATCCCCTTTATTGAGAAAGAAATTCATGGCTGAAGAGGATGCAGAAAGATACCTTCTCCATGTTAATTCACTCGGTTACCACGAGGCTTATGTAAATGGTCAGCCTGTTTCGGATGCCGTTCTCAACCCTGCTGTCAGCCAGTTCGGCGTACGTAGTCGAATCGTGACATATGATGTGACTTCTCTTGTGCGTGAAGGCGAAAACGACATCATCCTCTGGACAGGAAAGGGCTGGTATCAGACTCATAACAAGGCAGTGGTGCCTGGAGGGCCATATGTCAGGGCTCAGTTGGATTGCACTACAGCAAAAGGCACTACAGCAGTGACAGCAACAGATGGCAGCTGGGAATATGCTGAAAGCGAACGCCGTACCTACGGTCCTTGGCGTCCTCATGAAATGGGTGGTGAGATAGTAGATGCCAGAAGGACTCTCCCGGATTTCAAGACAGAAACACTTGACCTGCTTAAATGGAAATCTGTAAAGGTGGCTGACATCCCTGCGCACAAGGCTACTCCGCAGATGTGCGAGCTCAATAGAATAGTCGAGACTCTGCACCCTGTTGAGGTACACAAGGTTGGTGAAGACAGCTATATCTATGATATGGGAACATGCTTCGTAGGCTTTACGGAAATCAAGATGCCTGTAGTAAAGAAAGGCAAGACCATCAAGCTATACTACGAGGATTATTATCTGAATGACCTTGCCGATTTCAGGGACAAGGAGTACACAGACATGTATATCGGAGATGGAAAGAACGAAGGAAAGTTCTCAAGCAAATTCAACTACAAGGGCTACCGCTACCTCAAGATCATCGGACTCACGGAGCCGCTGCCACTTGATGCCGTAACAGGCGGAAAAGTACGTACAGACTATACTGCCAGGACAACATTCGAGTGTTCTGATGCAGATATCAACACGATCTACAACATGATCCATAACACATGTCATGCCCTTACTCTCGGCGGCTACATGGTTGACTGTCCTCAGGTGGAGCGTTTCGGATATGGCGGAGACGGAAATGCATCTACCCCTACCGTCCAGACTCTCGCAGACCTTGCACCTCTGTACATGAACTGGATACAGGCATGGGCCGACTGCCAGAGGGAAAACGGTGACATGCCTCATACTGCTCCGAACCCATATCCTGCAGGAGGCCCTCAGAAAGGATTTTAAGCCCTGGATTTTGCTCCAGCTTATAACGGGCTTCCTCTTCGGCTACTGCAACACCTTCGCCGGCTGGATATTCAGCCTTTTCCCCGCACCTCAGAGCATAGTTATGCGCGGCGTGTTCACCTGCATAGGCTTCGTGGTGGGCGGCTTCGGCGTTTGGCTTTATTCCAGCTCTCAGGTTCTCAATATGCCCTCCGAAGGCATAGTTGCCGTTATAGCGGAAAAGCTCAATAAGCCCTTCCACATCATCAAAATCTATCACGATGTAATAAGCGTTATCATCGGCGCCAGCGGCTGCCTTATCTTCATCCATTCCTTCGGCAGTGTTGGCATAGGCACTGTGGTTATCTCCATAATGCTGGGCACCATGGTGGGAATCTATTCCCGCGCATGGGGCGATAAGCTGAAGGCCGTATTCGAAAAGGATAAGAGCCTTGTAAAAGAAAAGTAAAGAAAAATAACACCCCCAAGCTCTCACGGAGCTGGGGGTGTTTCTTTTTTCAGAAGATATTCATATTGGAGATCAGCGCTTTCTCAGGGCCGAAGTAGGCACCGGAGAGGGCGCATTTTTCGCTTAGGGCTATTTCGGCGAGCACCTCGCTGAGCTTTCCGGCTATGGAAAGGCCGGTGAGGGGAATGGTTTTCTCTCCGTCGAAATAATAGGCAAGGCGCACTTCGCCGCCTATATAGTCGCTGTAGAAATCCACCTGCAAGCCGGACATGGAAACAATCTCAAGAGCGGGTGCGGAGGAAAATGCCTCGGGAGCAAGGGAGCCTTTTTCCACCTTGATGCAGGGGAGAGCGCCGCTGGGCTTCTCGCCTATATACTGGCCGAAGCGGTTGGAGCCGTGATAGGCGCAGACTATGCCGTCCTTGATAATTTCGGCAGAGCCGAGGGAGAGACCGTCGGCATCAAAGCAGGCGGAGCGGACGCTGCCGGGGATAGAGCCCAGCATGGTGATGCTGATCTTGTCGCCGCTGCCTGCCTTCTGGATGGCGTCGCCCTTTTGATGCAGGGCGGAGCGGGAGTAAACGGAGGAATAATCAATATCCCATGCCATTTCTCTGAAAAGCTGAGAAAGCTGCTCGGAGCGCAAAATAACGGGGCAGCCGAGCTTTTCGGCAGGGGGAGCGGCCTCATAGCGGGATTTTACCTCCTGCATTTTTTCGGAAATCTCTTTTCTGAGAGCTTCGGCATCCCAGTTGGAGAAATTATACTGCTCATAGAGCTCAACGCTTTCCTTTTCGCCGTTATAGGTGGGAATGGCTTCCACCATGGCGTCATAGCGGCGCTGAGTTTTGTTTATGCCCCGGGAGTTAATGATGCTTTCGCAATGGCGGGTGACGAACACCTCAAGGCTGTTGATGGCGGCGTTTTCAACGGTGTTGGCCTTCAAAGCCTCGGCGGCAATATCCTTGGCAAGAGCAAGGGCATCATAGGAAACAAAGTTGCTCTCAACGGAGTATTCGCCCTCTTCTCCCTCGGGGAGAGTGTAGGGGGCATTTTTAATAAGAGTGGCTCTTTTGGTAGCCTCGGCGCAGCTGCGGCGTATATCCGCCTGCGTGGTGGAGGGGTAAACATAGAACTGGGCGTCTCCCCGGCAGCCATCGGAGTCCACATATACTGTTACAAGGTTATTGGTGGTGTCTGTGCGTCTGACGCAGTCCAGCTTGCCCTTTATGTAGAAAAGCTCGCAGCTTTCGCGGCGGTGGAGGTTGATTTTCCAATCGGAAATGCCCTCGGTGGCCTTCAAAATATCAATAACTTTTTTCATCCCAGCTTCACCTTCACTTTCAGAGCGCTGCCGCCATCGCTGACGCGCACCCATTCCTTGTAGCCCTTTCCGCAGGCTCCGGAGCCTATAACGCGGAAATCGTCGCTGACCATGCTTATGCTGCCAAGCAGGTCGGGCACATAGCCGCTCATAACAACGGGGGAAACATAGTTTTCCGTCAGCTTACCGTTAATAATCTCAATGCCGTATTCCGCAACACACTGAATTGCCCAGTTTTTGGGGTCTTCCATGCCGTTGTTGGTTTCAAAGAGCATGTAGCCGTGGTCAATGGAGGCTATCATGTCCTCCAGCTTATCCTTGCCCGCCTCGAAAAATGTGTTGGTCATGCGGGCATAGGCCTTGCGGCGTATGCTCTCCCGTCTGCCGTTGCCCGTGGGCTCTGTGCCCAAAATGGTGGCAGAGGAAAGATCGGAAATGCCGGTTATAAGTATGCCGTCTTTTATAATCTGAGTATCGTGAGCCAATACGCCGTCATCATCAAAGAAGAAGCTGGCGGCGGAAAGGGCGGAGGCGGCGCCGTCTCTCATGCTGCAAATGGGGGAGGCCACAGCCTTGCCAACATAGCTTTGAGCCAGCGCGCGGTCTTTTACAAACTGGTCCATTTCAACGCCGTGACCAAAGGCCTCGTGGGCTATAAGACCGGTGATGGAAGGATCGGTTATAACATCGTAAACGCCGGGGGTGATGGGCTTTGCGCGGACAAGAATATCGCCCTTTTTGATGAGAGGATCTATGCGGGTGGGCAGAAGGTCGAAAACTTCCTTCATGGTGCTGCCGTAGGCAATCTCACGGGGCTGCACAACCTTGCCCATATCCTTGTAGATACCCAAAAGCACGCCGTTGCACCATGTGTAATGCTGTGTGAGGCGGCGGTTTTTGGATATGAAGAGCTTGTGGGTGTCTATGTAGCTGACGGCGGCAATGGCGTTGAGGAGTTTGGGGCAACGGGACAAAAGACTGTCCTTTTGCTCCTTGCAGAAGCTCAAAAGAGCTTCGTCTGAATATTCATCAATGTCGCTTTCGCGGCAGAAGTCCTTCTCAAGGGGAGCGTCTTCAAGGGCAGCTCTATCCAATGTGGCCATGCCCTCGAATGCTTCGGCAGGGAAGGAGGAATCTATAAGCTTTGCCAGCTCGGCCATGTCGCCGGAGAGGTCATCCATGGAGTATTCAAAGAAAATGCCGCCGCGGCTGAGCTTAATAACAAATCCGCTGTCTGCATCGCTGCCCTCGCTTATAGAGCAGCTATTTTTGTCGGCACGGACGCTGAGACACTTGGTGTCGGCGCCGAGGATGCTGACATAGTCATAGCTCCTGCCCAAAATTTCAACAAGCTCGATAGCCGCGCACTTTCGGGAAGAGAGAAATTCAGAGAAACTCATAATATATTACCCATGCTCCTTTGCTTTAATAATTTATATGGCTACAGTATAACATTTCTTTTGGGGAAAACAATCCTTATTTCTTTATTTCTTTAGAGCAATTGATTATTGATAAACAAAAATCAAAATGCTATAATTCAAATGTAATATACAACAATTTCCATGGCAAGGAGGATGTTCCCAATGAGCAATGAAAAGAAACTCGGCTACCACGGCCCCCGCGGCATGGTACGCTATGACATTCCCCCCGCTCCCGAAAGCGACAAGCGCTTTACTCCCGGAATAAAGACCATCACCGAAGCTCAGCGCGAGACCAAGGTTCTCAATGAAGCCGATGTTATCGTTGTCGGCGGCGGCCCCGGCGGCGTTGCAGCCGCCATCACCGCAGCACGCAGCGGCGCACGCACCGTGCTTATCGAGCGCTATGGCCATCTGGGCGGCATGGCAACCGGCGGCCTTGTAAACATCATCCCCAACATGGGCGACGTTTACGGCAACCACCTCATCGGCGGATTCTGCCATGAGTTCATCCAGCGCCTTCAGGCTCAGGATGCAGCCTTTGCTCCCGCTCCTGCCCAGTGGGGCAGCACCGAGCCTCAGGTTCTGAAGTATTATAAGGATGCTTCCTTCCATCATTTCTTCGTGAGAAGAAATGCCGAAGGCAAGGAATGCCTTGTTTACTCCGCTATTCTCGATCCCGAAATCGGCAAGAACGAGCTTAACCGCATGGCCATGGAAGCCGGCGTAAAGCTGCTGCTCCATTCCTGGGTCAGCGACGTTGTTATGGAAGGCGACACCGTTAAGGGCGTTATTTTCCAGAGCAAGTCCGGCCGTCAGGCTGTTCTTGGCAAGGTTATCATCGACTGCACCGGCGACGGCGACCTGCTGCCCTTCTCCGGCGCTGAGAGCGAAGACTATATCGATCCCGACTTCCGCATCACCCATCTCTGCTTCGGCGTATGGATTGGCGGCGTTGAGTTCCGCGCATTCGATAAGTTTATGTCCGCTCAGCCCGATGACTATACCCAGCTGATGAACGACCTCTATGATAACGGCCTCTATGTTGGCTTCTTCAGAGGTATGCTGAAGAATCAGGAGAACATGGCATGGCTCCATCCCCATTTCAAGACCAAGTGCCAGACCGACGTTGAAGAAATGAGCCGCATGGATGTTGCAGGCCGCGAAAAGGCTGTTAAGACCTGGGAACTTCTCCGCGACCGTGCACCCGGCTTCGAGAAGAGCTACATCATGCTCACCGGTCCCCAACTGGGCACCACCGGCGGACGCAGACTGGTTGGCCAGTATTCTCTCCGCGAGAGCGATCTCTACCGCACCGAGCCCTTCGAGGACACCATTGCTATCTTCGCCAACAATGACCGCGCAGAAGAGAGCCTGAAGTTCAACAAGATATACGTTCCTTACCGCGCACTGCTGCCCAAGGACGTAAAGGGTCTTATGGTTGCCTGCCGCGCCTTCTCCTCTGACGATGTGGCAAACACCTACTTCAACCTCATCCCCCACTGCATGTGCTTCGGTCAGGCAGCGGGCGCTGCCGCAGCCATCGCTGTGGAAAAGGGCATTGATGTGAAGGATGTTCCCTATGCCGAACTGAAAGCAAAGCTCATCGAGGGCGGCGCAATCCTTCCCTGACACAAAATAAATACTTAAAATCCAAAGCCCCTTATGATAAAAACTATCTTAAGGGGCTTTGCCTCAATTACCTAATCTCTTTGAAAGGGGGATGCTTATGCATTATCCCGAAAATTTAGCTCAGCTGAAGGAAATAATCACCTCCGCAAGGGAGAGAAAAGTGGGTCTTGTGCCCCGCAGCAGCAGCGGTGAGAGCATCCACGGCGCATCTGTCAATGAAGCCGCCGAGATAGTTTCCTTTGAAAAAATGAATAAAATCATGGCCGTAAACCGCCATGACAGATATATCCGCGTCCAGTCCGGCGTTACTTTCGCCCAGCTTCTGCCTGAGGTGG
>JAFYUG010000023.1 GCA_017558545.1 Oscillospiraceae bacterium
CCGCAATGCCCATATGATAAACTTTGGCGAGCATCCCAACCTTGCGGAGAATAAGGGCGACTTTTTCTTTATGCGCAGAGTTAATCAGGACATGGCCGCCGATCTTATAAGCCAGCTATGCTCCCAGCGCCTGCCTAAAAATATGGGCATATCCCCCGATGAAATTCAGGTGCTCACCCCCACGAGAAAAGGACGTGTAGGCGTCCATAGCCTCAACACCCAGCTCCAAAATGTTCTCAATCCCGCTTCTGACGGAAAAAAAGAGAAAAAATTCGGAGATTTTGTGTTCCGCGAAGGCGATAGGGTGATGCAAATTAGAAATAACTATGATATAATGTGGGTTGCTCCCAATAATCTCAGCGCTGGAACGGGCATTTTCAATGGAGATGTTGGTTATATAATTGCCATTGATAATAACAAAGAAACTCTGACCGTGGACTTTGACGGTCGCCTTGCGGCCTATGGCTTTGATATGCTCTCTGAGCTTGAACACGCATGGGCAATGACCGTTCATAAATCCCAGGGCAGCGAGTATAGAGCTGTTATCCTCTGCCTTTGCGATGGGCCTCAGCCCCTTTTGCATAGAGGTTTGCTTTATACGGCGGTTACAAGAGCAAGGGAACTTCTCATCACTGTGGGCGATGAAAATATCGTAAACCGCATGATAGATAACCATAAGCAGACAAGAAGATATAGCGGCCTTCGCGCCCGCCTTGCCGATTGAACGGAGCGGAAATATGGGACTTATTTCCTTGCTTCTTGATGTTCTTTTCCCGCCTAAATGTGTTTTCTGCGGGGAAATACTTCCACGCAAAGAGGGCAGAATTTGCGAAAAGTGCAAAAGTGAGCTGCCCTATACCGGCTCCCACCCCTCCCAAAAGGGTGACTTCTTTTCAGTTTGCGTTGCCCCCTTGTATTATGAGGATGAAGTCCGCGAAAGCCTCATCCGCTATAAATTCGGCGGCGCTCCCGGTTATGGAGCGGTTTATGGCGCTCTCTTGGCGGAGTGCATCTCCGGGGAACTTGAGGGCAGATGGGATATACTCACTTGGGTGCCGCTAAGCGCCAAACGATATAAAGAGCGCGGCTATGACCAGGCTAAGCTTCTGACCGATGCTGTGGGAGCTAAGCTTGGAGTTAAGCCTATAAGCACTCTTAGAAAGGTGAAGCATATTCCCAAGCAGGCAACAATGGGCTCTCCCGAAAAGCGAAGAGCCAATATCTCCGGCGCCTACATCGTAAGCAATAGGGAAGCGGTGGAAGGCAAAAGAATACTCTTAATAGACGATATAATCACAAGCGGCTCAACGCTGGGCGAATGCGCCCGCATGCTCCGTCAATCGGGAGCGGCGGAAGTGGTTTGCGCAGCGGTGGCAAGAAGCCGCGACTAATAAAGCCCTATGGGCAAAAAAGAATTTTGAGGTGAAATAAATGGGCATACTTGAAAGAATGGTCATATTTGAAAGAGATATAGCAATAGACTTGGGCACTTCCAGCACTCGTCTTTATGTTAAGGGCAAGGGCGTTGCCATGCGCGAGCCCACTGTTGTTGCCGTTGATAAAACCAGCGGAAAGATGCTGAAGGTTGGCGACGAGGCTCAGAAGATGCTGGGTCGTACTCCCGCCAATATCGTTGCCATCCATCCCATTTCTGCGGGCGTTATCTCCGACTATGACATGACCACAACTATGCTCCATGAGCTTATTTCCCGCGTAACCAGCTTCAGCTTCTTCAAGCCCTGCGTTATAGTCACCGTTCCCAGCTCCATTTCCGGCGTTGAAGAGCGTGCCATTTTGGACGCCACCTATGAAGGCGGCGCAAGAAAGGTCTATCTGCTGGAAACCGCCGTTGCTACCGCCTGCGGCGCCGGTATTGATATTTCCAAACCCGAAGGCCACATGGTCATAGACATCGGCGGCGGCACCACCGAAATCGCCGTTGTATCTTTGGGCGGCGTTGTTGAATGCGAATCCATCAAAACCGCAGGCAATGCCTTTGATGAGGCCATCGTGAGATATATCCGCCGCAAGCATAATGTGCTTATCGGCACCCG
>JAFYUG010000024.1 GCA_017558545.1 Oscillospiraceae bacterium
ACGTTGGCGCTGTTGAAGCCCCAAGTGAGGTTACCGGCTGCATCACGGCCGGTGGAAAGTATACCGGCAAAGATGATGCGGAAGCCTTCCCAGGCGGCCTTGAGAGAAATTCTCTCGTTGCAAAGGCCAACTATCAAAACTGCAATACCGCCAACCAAAAGGCCGATGAGAATACTGATGAGAGAGGCAAGTATCTTCTTGGTGGCATCCTTGTTATAGAAATCATTCAGTCTGTCTTTCACTTTGCCTCACCTCCTACATTGCGTTTTGCACCTGCCATATAGAGACCAAGCTCTGCCACGGTGGTGGTCTTGGGGTCAAGCTCGCCGACGATTTCGCCCTCATACATTACGAGGATGCGGTCGGAAAGGCTCATAACCTCTTCAAGCTCCAGGCTGACAAGCAGCACAGCCTTGCCCTTGTCGCGCTCGGCAACAAGCTGGCTATGGATATACTCGATAGCGCCAACGTCCAGACCGCGGGTAGGCTGAACGGCAATGATAAGGGACTTATCTCTATCCAGCTCGCGGGCGATGATGGCCTTCTGCTGGTTACCGCCGGACATGCTGCGGGCAACGGTTACGCTGCCCTGACCGGAGCGAACGTCATACTGTGCGATGAGAGCATCGGAATATTCGCGAACAGCGGCATTCTTGATGAAGCCAAAGCGCTGGAAGCGGGGCTGCTGATAGGTCTGCAGAACCATGTTCTGCTCCAGGGTGAAGTCCAGAATAAGGCCGTGCTTATGTCTATCCTCGGGGATATGGCTCATGTTCTCGCCTCTGCGGCGGATGGAAGCCTTGGAAATATCGGCACCGCAAAGGGTGACCTTGCCGCCGTTGGACTTATCAAGACCTGCAAGGCCGTGGACAAGCTCGGTCTGGCCGTTGCCGTCGATACCGGCAATGCAGACGATTTCGCCTTCGCGAACATCAAAGCTGACCTTGTTAACGGCGTTGCGCTTATGGAGAGCGGAGGGAACGCAGAAGTTTTCAACCTTGAGAACGGTTTCACCGGGCTTGGAGGGGGTTTTGCTTACCTCCAGCTGAACAGGACGGCCAACCATCATGTTGCTCAGTTCCTGCTTATTGGTGTCCTTGGTCTCAACGGTGCCAATATACTTGCCCTTGCGGAGAACGCTGACGCGGTCGGCAACTGCCATAATCTCGTTGAGCTTATGGGTGATGAAGAGGATGCTCTTGCCTTCTGCGGCGAAGCCCTTCATGGTGGCCATGAGCTCGTCTATCTCCTGAGGGGTCAGAACGGCGGTGGGCTCGTCGAAAATGAGGATTTCGTTATCGCGATAGAGCATCTTCAGAATTTCAACGCGCTGCTGCATACCAACGGTGATGTCCTCAACCTTGGCATCCAAATCAACGGAAAGACCGTATTTATGAGAGATTTCCTCAACCTTTTTACGGGCTTCTTTCTTCTGCAAAAAGCCCATTTTGGTAGTTTCAGCGCCAAGAACGATATTGTCCAAAACGGTGAAAACATCAACCAGCTTGAAATGCTGATGGACCATGCCTATGCCAAGGGCAGTAGCATCGTTGGGGTTATTAATCTTAACAACTTCGCCATTTTTGCGAATTTCGCCCTTTTCAGGCTGATAAAGGCCGAAAAGCACGCTCATGAGCGTGGACTTACCTGCACCGTTTTCTCCCAGCAGGGCATGAATCTCGCCCTTTTTCAGCTGGAGAGTAATATTATCATTGGCTCTGATACCGGGGAATTCCTTGGTGATGTTAAGCATCTCTATTACATAAGGAGAGCCTTCCATACAAGCCACCCACTTTCCTCTTTTTCTTTAGCCTATAATAGGCTCATAATACCATTACATTATAATCCCCACCGCTATAAATTGCAAGAAATGTCTTTGTTTACCGCTCTAAAAAAGACAAGGCAATTTCTGTTAGTTTTAACGAAAAAACAATAAAAATGTGCCGTTAAAGTAAACACCCTCGGGCCACTGCTTTCGCAGCCCGGGGGTGTTGTATTGAGTTATATCAGTCAAGCTTGAAGGGCTTTTTGGCCTCGTAGCTTGTATGGAGCAGTTCGTGAGCCAGATGGCTGTTGGGCTCGCCAAGGAACTTGGCATAGAGCTCCTGAATCTGCTTGTTATTATGGCTCTGGCGGAGGGTGTTGCGCTCATCCTCGTTATAGAGGGCGGCAGCACGCTTATCGCGATAGGTGTCCATAATATCGGGAGCCTCATCGGGGAGGAAGGCGGTGCGAACGATGGGCATACCGCCGCCATTGATGCAGCCGCCGGGGCAGCCCATTATCTCGATGAAGTGATACTTGCTCTTGCCTGCGCGGCTATCATCCATGAGAACCTTTGCATTCTTCATGCCGCTGGCGACGGCGATGTTAACTTCCATGCCGCCCAGAGTGA
>JAFYUG010000228.1 GCA_017558545.1 Oscillospiraceae bacterium
GGAGCCTCAGGCTCATATACCGCGCCAGATTCCTCAATAATCGCATCTTCCATAACAGCGGACTCGGGCGCTGCGGGAGCGGCAGGCTCTGCAAGAGCCATGGGAGCTTCGGCGGCCTCGGCCAAGCTCATTTTGGAGTTGGAGCTAAAGGTGGAGTCTGCGCCAAACCTTCCGGCTTGGGCGGCCAATGCTACGCCGGCAACAATGATGAGGCAGGCGGCAGCGGCCATATAGGGGCGCATGAGAACATGGATGGGCTTCTTGGGCTTTTTCTGAGCCTTGATGCCATCCATTATGTGTTCGTGGAGATGGGCGGGGGTATGGCTGAGATTTTCGCGCATCTCTCCTGCGAGAGCGGCAAAATCCTCGTACATAGCCGCGCATTCAGGACAAGAAGCAATATGATCTTTAACTATTGTGATTTCTTCTTCGGTCAGCTCATTATCCAGCATTGCGCTGATCATTTCCTGTATCTTTTCGCAGCTATTCATACCTGCTCACCTCCTTTCCGACTATTTGACGGAATATTATCGAAAAAGTTCCCGTCTGCAGAAAGAATTTCGCAAAGTTTTTTTCTTCCGCGGAAAATTCGGGATTTAACTGTGCCAATATCTATTTTTAAGGCTGCGGCAATCTCCTCGTAGCTCATGCCGCCGCTCTCGCGCAGAATTATGGCTCTGCGGTAGTCGGCAGGCAGGGCATCCAAAGCGGCAGCCAAGGCGGCGGAGCGCTCCTTTTTCTCCAAAGCCTCATGGGGCGTGGGAGCGGTGTCCGCAATTTCCATTTGGGCGTCCTCGCCCTCGTCGTTTGTATAGTTGAGGCTGATAACTTCGTCCTTGCGCTTTCGGAGCATATCCGTGCAAATATTTCCTGTTATGCGGTAAAGCCAAACGGAAAATTTGCTGTCTCCGCGAAAAGAGCCAAGGGATGTCCAGGCCTTGATGAAAACCTCCTGGGCGGCATCCTGAGCATCCTCGGGGGAGCGGAGAGAGCGCAGGGCAAGATTATATACAAAGGCCTCGTTGGCGTAAATAAGCTCCTCAAAAGCGGAGCTATCGCCCTTTTGCGCCTTTTTTATAAGGACTATTTCTTCTTCCCTTGTCATGAAGCTTGTCACCTCAGATCTCTCTTGATGCGCTGGGCAATCTTCCTCATATCTTCGACGGTTTCTATCTTAACTATGTCGGGCTTGTATGCTGCGGAGTGGGGAACGCCGCGAAGATACCATGCCATGTGGCGTCTTGCCTCAAGGCAGGCAAGGCGCTCTCCACGCATTTCTGCGGAAAGCTCAATCTGACGCAGGCAGGTATCCATGCGCTCGGCGATAGTGGGGCGGGGAGGGATGACCTCTCCTGCAATGGCCGCGTTGCCGTCGCGGAATATCCAAGGGTCGCCAAAGCTGCCTCGGCCTATCATGGCGCCGTCGCAGCCGGTGTAGCGGAGAATATGCTCGGCATCCTCGCCGCAGAAAACGTCGCCATTGGCAAAAACGGGAATGGTGAGAGCGGCTTTAACCTCTCTTATAATGTCCCAATCGGCGGTGCCCTCATACATCTGGGCGCGGGTGCGTCCGTGAACAGTAACGGCGGCGGCGCCTGCCTGCTGAGCCATTTTGCCAAACTCAACTGCGTTAACGCTGCCCTTGTCCCAGCCCTTGCGGAACTTGACTGTTACCGGCACGCCTGCGGTTTTGGTAACCTCTTCGATTATTCTTCCTGCAAGGTCGATATCCTTCATAAGGCCGCAGCCGTCGCCGTTGCCTGCGATTTTCCCCACAGGGCAGCCCATGTTTATATCCAGTATGTCCGCCCCGGACATCTCGATAGCCATGGGAGCGGCCTCCGCCATAACAAGAGGCTCGTGGCCGAAAATCTGGGCGGCAAGGGGTCTGTCCTCTGGTATGGAAGCAAGCAAGGTGGCTGTTTTCTTGTCCCCATAGGTGAGAGCCTTGGCGGAGACCATCTCCGTATATACCATGGCCGCACCCATTTCGTAGCATATATGGCGGAAAGCAAGGTCGCTGACTCCCGCCATGGGAGCCAAAAGGAGCTTGCCGCCTATTTCAACATTGCCTATTTTAATCATAAATCAATTTCAAGACCCACGGGGCAATGGTCGCTGCCCATAACCTCGGGGAGTATAAATGCCTTTTCAATTTTGTCGGAAACTCTGTTGGAGCAAAGGAAATAGTCAATGCGCCAACCAACGTTTCTCTCTCTTGCGCCGCCTCGGTAGCTCCACCAGGAGTAGGCGTCGCGGGTGTCGGGATAAAGATGGCGGAAAGTGTCCGTAAATCCTGCGGCCAAAAGCTCGCCAAACTTACCTCTCTCCTCGTCGGAGAAGCCTGCGTTGCCGCGGTTGGGGCCGGGGTTTTTAAGGTCGATCTCGTTGTGGGCAACGTTCATGTCGCCGCAGACGATAACGCTCTTGAGCTTATCAAGAGAGCAAAGATACTCTCTGAAAGCATCCTCCCAAGCCATGCGGTATTCAATGCGCTTGAGGCCGTCCTGAGCGTTGGGGGTGTAGACGCATACGAGGTAGTAGTTATCAAATTCAAGGGTAACAACTCTGCCTTCGGTGTCGTGCTCGGGAATGCCTATGCCGCCGGTGACGGAAATGGGAGCAATGCGGCTATAAATAGCGGTGCCGGAATAGCCCTTTTTCTCGGCGTAGCTCCAGTAGCTTTCGTAGCCGGGGAAAGTGAGGTCAATCTGGCCTTCCTGCAGCTTGGTCTCCTGCAGGCAGACGCAGTCGGCGTCGAAGGCGGCGAAAATATCCTCGAAGCCCTATTTAACAACGGCGCGGAGGCCGTTAACGTTCCAAGAGATAAATTTCATATCAGTTCTCCGTGTTTTCCTGTCTGCCTCTTGCGTCGGAAAGGCTTGCGTTGCGAAGTCTTTCAACGTCGCCGTCGGCGGTGGACTTGGTGGCGGCGGTCTTAACGGCAACAAGGCGGTTAATCTTGATGCCCTCGGCGTGGAACTTGGCCTCATAGTCGGTCATGATGCCCTTGATGCCCTCGGCGTGAAGGTCGTTGGTAACTTCGCGCAAAAGCCAGCCTTCAAGCTCAAACTGCTCAAGGCTCCACTGGAAAAGGGGGAGATTATCGGTCTTGAAGTGGATTTCGCCGCCGATGGGGAGAACATCGCTGTAAAGGCGCTGGAATCCGGGAGCGGTGAGGCGATGTTTTGCGTCGCGGCTCTTGGGCCAGGGGTCGCAGAAGTTGATGTAAACTCTGTCCACTTCGCCTGCTGCGAAAATCTCGGGCAGGAGGATAACGTCTCTATCCATGAAACGGACGTTTTCAATGCCGCGGTCAAGGCAGCGCTCCATGCCAACAACCATGGCATCGGGAACTTTCTCAACGGCAACGAGGAATACATTGGGGTTGGCCTCGGCGGTGTCTGCGGTGAAGCGACCCTTGCCGCAGCCAAGCTCCAGATGAAGCTGCTCATAGCCGGGGAAACTCTCGCGCCATTTTCCGGGCATGGTCTCAGGTTCTTTTATAAGAGTAGCTGCTGCTTTCTCCATTCGAGGCAGCAGATTGGGCTTTTTTCTCATTCTCATAAGGCATTTCTCCTTAGCCTGAGCAATATGATCCAAACCCGCACCACGGGGTGGATTTTAGCGCCAGACTTCATTTTATTCTTTGGTGGGCGATAGCCCACCGGCATCATCAAATTTTGCCTGCCACTAAAATCCCCACCCGTGGTGTCGGAGATTTCTGAAACCAAATACTAAGGCAGTGCAAGGCAGCGGTTTGCAGATGGGCTTTCGCCCATCAAAAGCCGATAACGCGGCAATGCCAACGTATGTGGTTTCAGAAACGGGTCTGGATTATATTGCTCAGGCTCATTTAATTCTACCCTTTAGAATAGCATATTTCATCAAAAAATACAATAATTAAAGGCGAGCTGCCATAGCCCGCCTTTGAATATTTACCTTTTTTAAAAGGCTCCCTTGTGTAAAGGGGCCGACGAGTAAAGAAAACATGCCTGTGGCATGATTTTAGCCAAAGGCGGGAGCAATCTATGATTGCGACCCGGGCCGAAGGCTGTCAGCGAAGCTGACTGAGAGGGCGAACGGCGCGCCGAGGTCGTCGCGCCCTACAATGGATGCGGAAAAGTTAATTTGTATGTCATACCGACCGAGCGTAGCGAGTGGAGCGTATCTCTGATGCGGCGGGCTGTGGGCAGGAGCGCGTCATTGCGAGGAGCCGCAAGGCGACGTGGCAATCCGCATCCTCATTGCACCCACTCAAGCTCCATGGCGTCAAAATCACGTGCTCTGACGCCGCTCCATTGCTCATCCTTATTTACGCATAGGCTGGAATCACAATCGGTGAAGCATATAAGTCCGCTTTCGTCAAAAACAGCATAGTAAAAATCTACCACATAGCGCTCATAAATATCGTCAAGGCTCTTGAAACCGCATACGGCCAGTTTTTCGCCGTTCCATGCCCATGCTTCAGAGGTATAGCGATCATAATATTTTCCGTCTGCAATATCATCAACTACAAACTTGAGTACATATTCTCCGCTATTAAGCTGCTCCAAAAGGGCAAGGCGGCCTTCCTCAATGCCCAATACCAGGAAATCCTCACCGCGATAATACTGCCAGCAGCCGGTTCTGCCATCGTCGCATATGAGTATATCCTGCTTTGTTTCCATTGTCCTGGCATCAATCACAAGCACGCGAAGCTGATTATAGGATCTTCCGATAAGAATAATATGCTCCTCGGCTTCGTCTGTCATCATGTAGCTTATTTCAAACTCTTCATCCAAGCTTTTGGCGGTGGAA